>JAGLQA010000211.1 GCA_023137075.1 Candidatus Aminicenantota bacterium | reverse complement strand
CATCACTGTGCCGACTGTCATACTCCTTTTGACTGGAAAACGATCATCCCAGGGTCATGGGAACATGAACGGGATACCGGTTACTCCCTGATAGGGACTCATAAATTCGTGGACTGTTTTCAGTGTCACCAGGGTAAAGTCTTTTCCGCTCAAACCGGGGAGTGTTTCGATTGCCACAAGAAAGATTATAATAAAGCCGCGGATCCCAATCATGCGTTTGACCAATTCCCTACCGACTGTGAATTGTGCCATAACCGGTTGACCTGGGAAGGGGCCGCTTTCTCTCATTTCTTTTTCCCCCTGAAGGGGATGCATCAAACCGCTGGCTGCACGAGTTGTCATAAAAACAACCTGTACGAAGGCACTCCCTCCGAATGTGTGGCCTGCCATTTAGATGATTACAACCGGTCCACCAATCCCGACCACAAACAGGCCGGCTACTCCACCGACTGCTATAAATGTCACGGTGACAATGCCGTAAGCTGGCATGGCGCAACCTTTGATCATGACAGCTTCTGGCCGATCAGGGGGGGCCATAAGGGATTGGATTGTAATGATTGCCATGCCCAGGGTTATAATATTTCAGGAAAATGTGTCGGTTGCCATCTATCCGATTACAACAACACAAAAAATCCCGATCATCGGAAAGCGGGATTTCACACCGATTGCGAGGTCTGTCATCTCAGGGACGCCACTTCCTGGTCCTTCGCTTCTTTTGATCATCAATTCCCCATTTTTTCAGGCAAACATGCCCTGTTATCCTGTACCGACTGTCACACCACAGCCAATTACTATGAGTTTTCCTGTACCGAATGCCATGAGCATAATAAAGACAAAATGGACAATGAGCACAAAAACGTCGGCGGCTACAGTTTCAACAGCCAGGCCTGTTACTCCTGCCACCCCACGGGCCGGGAATAAACCAATTTAGGAGTTTTGTTTTGGCTAAGAAAAATTTCACACTTAACGTCAATGGTAAAGTCAGGCAAGTAACAGCCGAATTGGACGAGCCCCTCCTCTGGGTGCTGCGCGACAACCTCGGGCTCACCGGGACAAAGTTCGGCTGCGGCAGTGGTGAATGCGGTGCCTGTTCCGTGCTGATAGACGGGGAGGTACGGCGCTCTTGCCGGGTGCCTGTCGCCTATGCCGCCCTCGGCCGGGAAATTACCACCATCGAAGGATTGGGCACAACGGGGAACCTGTCTCCGCTGCAAAAAGCTTTTATCGATCATACGGCATTTTGCTGCGGTTTCTGTACGCCGGGAATGCTCATTACAGCTACCGCATTACTCGCAAAAAACCCCTACCCCTCCAGGGAAGAGATCATTACAGCAATGGATAATAACCTCTGCCGCTGTGGGTCTTATCTGAATGTCATAGAAGCGATCGAAGCCGTTATCAAGGCAACCTGAAGGAGGTAACCGAAATGAATATGACCCGCCGTCAATTTATCGCATCCTTAGGAAGTACCGGTTTATTTTACGCCTTTCACTTTACGTCCAAAAGCGGGGCGCAAACGCAAAGTGTTGAAGAGCCGTTCACGGCTATGGTAGACCCGGGATGTGTAGTTAGCGATATGGATATCGATTATACCGATTGGATCGCTTTCGGCCCCGGGGATAAAGTCAGTGTATTTACCGGCCGCGCCGAATTGGGACAGGGATTGAAAACCGTTATTACCGCTATCGTAACCCAGGGGCTTGAAATAACCCGGTCAAACCTGGCAGTCGTTATGGGGGATACCGATCTTTGTCCGGATGACGGAATTACCAGCGGCAGTTCTTCGACCCGGATGGTGGGCTGGGGATTTTGGCTGGCCTGCGAAAAAATAACCGGCGATGTAATTGCCCGGGCTTCCCAATACGTTGGCATACCGGCCGATGACCTGGAATTCAGGAGAGGGGGAGTCGGTCGAAAAGGAGAAACCGGCAACCTGGTAAATGCTTCCGAATTGGGAAACGGTAAAACCCTGATAATGACGATAAACCCCCGGACCATGTCGGCGGGGAAAAAATACACCGACTTGAAAATCCCCAATGTTAACGCGGAAGAGATCATTACCGGCAGACTGAAGTATGTGGGAGATTTAAAAAAACCCGGCATGCTTTATGCCGGTTGGTTGTGTACGCCTTATCACCGGACGGTGACCAAGCTTAAATCTGTTGATGCCGGTGCGGCTCTGGCCCTTCCCGGAGTAAAAAAGGTCGAAACGGTCTGGGGGCGGGTGGCTGTGCTCGGGGAGCGGTACAGCGACGTGATCAAAGGCCTCGATTTAGTAGAAACCACCTGGTCGGAACCTAATCGCCCGAAGGAAATGCCCCTTGAAGAGGCTCGCGCGAATGCCGGACTGTTAGCGGTAGAGGAACAGAAAGGCGATATAAACGCCGGCCTATCGGCCAGCGATTTCACCTATTCCGAAAACTATACTACCCATTACACCTGCCACTGCCAGCTTGAAACCGATATGGCGGTCGCCCAGGTCGAGAACGGAGGCGATAAAGCTGCTGTATGGGTCAGTACCCAACACTCACATAAAGCTAAGGAATTGATTGCCGATGCTTTACATATTCCCCCGGAAAATGTGCGATCCATCGGTATGCCGGCCGGCGGAGCTTTCGGGGGTAAGCAGGCCAACCCGGTGAACCGGGAAGCAGCAAAACTCTCCAGCCTGGTGGGTGCCCCGGTGAAACTGGTTTACAGCCGCAAAGATCAATTTCAGCTCAGGGCTTTTTTTAAAGCTGCCTGCATTATCGAAGTTACGTCAGGTGTCAGTGCTAATGGGAAGATACTTGCCCGCAAGGTTGATTCCTACCAGGATGTGGGACATGGCACCAAACACACCTACGACATACCCCATGTGCTGGTCAAAGCGTACCGGGACCCCAATTGGCCCCTGGGCCTTGCCTCTTCCCGCGGCACCAGTTATGTACAAACCTGCTTTGCCACCGAAAGCCATATCGATATGCTGGCCCATAAATTAGGTATCGATCCCCTTGAATTCCGGCGAAAGAACGTGGAATTCCCGGCTTACGTAAACCTGATCGATTCGTGTGCCGACATGATCGGCTACGGCAAGAATGAATTGGAAGCGGATGAAGGTATCGGCCTGGCTATTGTCTTACACGGGGGCGCCCAACTCGGTGCCATAGCTGCGAAAGTTGCTGTTAACCGGAATACCGGCAAGATAACGGTTAAACGCCTATGCGGGGCCTTTGATATCGGCACGGTTATCAATTTAAATACGGCGACTGTCGGTCTCCGCGGCGGCATGGCCTGGGGCATAGGCTACGCCCTCAGTGAAGAGATCGAGTTAGACGGGCACAGCACTAAGACTGAATACTTCAGCCAGTACAGGATTGCCAGGTTTTCCGATATGCCGCCCATCGATATTTCCTTCCATGACAACCATCAACCCGGAAGCCCACCCCGGGGCTGTGGAGAGATGCCGGTGATTCCTACTATCGGCGCTATTGCCAACGCAGTCTACAATGCCGTGGGTGTGCGTTTTTATTCTACGCCTATCACGCCGGAAAAAATAAAAAATGCCTTAGGAAGCGCGACGCGTGAGGCAATATGATACGGGTTGAAATAAAAAAACCGGTAAAAGAAGGAGCAGTCATCTTTAAGAAAAGCAACGAAATTTATTTCTTTGACGAGGCTGAATAAAGCATGCATCCGGGGACCTATGACATTCTGGCGATGTCTCCGATTTTCAAAGGCATCCCGACGTCGGAGATAAAGGAGATGCTAAAACGGGTCCGGCACCGGGTTAGAAGGTACAAAAAAGGAAACATCATCGCCTTTGAAGGCGATTCCTGCGATGAATTGTTAATTCTTATCAAAGGGACGGTCAAAGGCGAAATGGCGGACTTTACCGGAAAATCGATGGAAATAGAAATGATTACCGCGCCCAGATCCTTAGCACCGGCATTTCTTTTCGGCCCGAACCACCAGTTCCCCGTGGATGTCATCGCCGACGGGGAGGTGACGCTGCTGTCCATTCCCAGGGGTTCCCTGATCAGCCTCTTCCAGGCGAAGGCGAAAATCTTACGGAATTATTTAGATACCATCAGCAGCCGGGCGCAATTTCTGAGTGAAAAACTCTTTTTTATGTCTCTTAAAACCATAAAAGAAAAAATTGCCCACTATATACACAACCGGTTAAAACCGGGACAGGACAGTGTCGTACTATCCCGGAACCAGCGGGAACTCGGAGAATTCTTCGGCGTGACCCGGCCTTCACTGTCCCGGATTTTTGCAGCGCTTGAAAAGGAAGGAATTATCCGTTACGACAGAAAAAAAGTGACCGTCATGGACCGGGATGGTTTTAACGACATCCTGAAGGGCAGTTTATAGCCGGCTTGCGGAGAAAGAATAAAGTTACTTTGTCGTGAAATCCTG
>JAGLQA010000210.1 GCA_023137075.1 Candidatus Aminicenantota bacterium | reverse complement strand
TTCTCAACAAGTGGCATGTCGGGGCTGTTCATGTTATAATGATGGTGAGTTATTACTTTTTATTCATTATCGAGGTTACCGAAGAAACATGTATGTATTGGGAATCGAATCATCCTGCGACGAAACAGCCCTGGCTGTGGTCGAACGGGGCGAACGCAATTGGGTCATCGCCGAAAAGGTCAAATCCCAGGTGCTCCTTCATGCCAAATACGGGGGGGTAGTACCTGAAATCGCCTCACGAAATCATTACGAAGTGATCGATTATTTAACGGCCGGTGTACTGGAAGAAGCAAACCTGACCATCGAGGATATAGGATTAATTTCATTGACCGCAGGCCCCGGTTTGATCGGGGCGCTCCTGGTGGGACTTTCCTTTGCCAAAGGGTTGGCCTTTGCCCACAGGATTCCCTTAGTGGGTGTAGACCACATCTATTCCCATATCGAGTCGGCTTTTATCGAAAACCCGGAAATCGAGTATCCCTTAATTGCCTTAGTCGTGTCGGGCGGTCATACCGCTATCTTTTATCAAAAATCAAAATTTGAGGCGGAAGTGCTTTCCAAGACCCGGGACGATGCCCTGGGGGAAATCCTGGACAAAATCGCCAAGTTTTTCGACTTAGGTTACCCCGGGGGGCCTATATTAGACAGGATATACAAAGACGGAGACAGCCGGAGATTTAAATTTACCCAACCCCGGATGAGTGACGGCTCCGCTGATTTTTCCTTTTCCGGGTACAAAACTGCGGTCATCAGGCACCCGGATGCCCAACACATCGACACCGGCACCCGGATTTTTAAAGATTTGATCTCCTCTTTTTTGCACTCGGTGGTGGACTACTTGCTGAACAAAACTACTGCTGCCGTTGATAATTTCCGCGTCAAATCGGTTGTCCTTTCCGGTGGAGTCAGCCGCAATTCCTTGCTGCGCAAAAAATTCACAGAAGAGTTTGCCGGTAAAACGGTAAAACTCTACCTGCCTTCTCTACACCACTGTACGGATAATGCCACCATGGTGGCCTGGCGAGGTTATGAGAGATATATAAGATACCCGGATGCGAATTACGCCGATTTCCATCTAAACTCCTATTCCCGCGCCCATTTCCGGGAAAGCACAAAGCACAGATAGATAACGCCGGTCCCTTTTGAAAAAAAAGGCAATTTATGATAGTATTATTTCTTATGTGAATGTGGAGGCTACCATGAAAAAAAAGATTTTATTAATAAGCATTTTGGTTCTGTCACTGCTTTTCCTATCATCCTGTAAAAAAACCCGTTACGCTTACGTCACGATCTTTAACGATGGAGTAATTCTTATTACTGCAATGGTGGATGATGACGCGTCGCTTATCAACCCGGGCGAAGGTGTTGAATGGACACTCTCCTGGGAGGGATCAAAGACCATAACGGTACAACTTTATGCCGAACCCGTCGGTTTCAACGATTCCGATGAGGTATGGGTTACCCTGAGCAACGGGCAAGATTATACCTGGGAGCCCGGCTGGGTATTTGGAGCGAGTTCCGGTTTGAAAAAAAAAAAAGATATAAAATAAAAGGTGCGGAATTTCTTTGAATACCTCGAAAATGCCGTTTTTTTATTTGATTAATTCGGTATTTTATATTAAAATAGGGCATGAAATTTTTTTCAATAGCAGGCTGGTCCGACAGTGGTAAAACGACCCTGATATCAAGGTTGACAGAAAAATTCAAAGTAAAAAACAAGCGGATCGCGGCGGTAAAAAATATACCTCATAAGTATCACCTGCAGTCGAAAAAAAAAGATAGTTTTAAGTTCTTAGCATCCGGCTGCCTCGAAGCTTTCCTGGTTGCCCGGAACGAAATCGTCAGTATGCAGCGAAACGATAAAAAAGACAAAATATTTGAAATTCTGGAATCAAAAGCCGATAATTTCGACTATATCCTGCTGGAAGGCCTGTTCCGGGACGATATCCCGGTGATAGAAGTTTTTGATTCGCAAAAGAACGAAGCGCCAAAAATGTCATTTAAGAGTTTATGCGCCTTAGTAACCGATAAAAAAAACATCGATAACATCAATATACCTGTTTTTGACTTTGATGATATCGATGGCGTGGTTCAATTTATGGAGGATTACCATGGATGAAAAGATCATTTTAAAAGTAGATGGCAAAGAGATTCCCACGAATCCCTTTGTACATGATGTTTTTATTAATGTTATCAACGGGCTTGTGGATTCCCTGAATAAAGTACCCCAGGGCAAAAAAAGGATTGAGATTTTGATCGAAAACAAAGGAGAAAATTAAATCGAAATGCATCGGCTGTAATACCTGTATAACGGCCGGCGGCGTTTGCGCGAAAAAATGCCTGGCCGAGGCACTGGAAATCGTACTAGAAGCATAAGTTTACAGGAGGTAAATGAATGTTAGATAAAATCAAACAAATGCGAGAAGCCCACCAGGTCCTATATGAGTTCCCCTTCGAGATCAAAGAACTAAAAAAAGGGTACTCGGACCGGGTTCTGCGGATCGATTTAGATAGGAATGAGATAAAAATTCTGCCTGTTACTCAACAGATGAAAGACCTTTGGGTCGGGGGAAAAGGCTTCGACCTGTGGCTGATGTTCCGGGAGATAAACCAGGACACCCGGTGGGACAGTCCCCGGAATCCGGTTTGTTTTTCCTCAGGCCCTTTAGGTGGGACCACATCCTTCCCGGGTTCGGGAAAAACACTGGTAACCACCATTTCGCCTATCACCCAATCCATCATGGACTGTAATGTGGGCGGCTATTTCGGCCCCTTCTTGAAATTTGCCGGTTTTGATTCTCTGGTCATTGTAGGCAAGGCAAAAGACGAAACCATCATCTTCGTCGATGCGGTTAATAAAAAAGTAACCATCGAGCAGGCGCCCTTAGAGAGCATCGATTCTCACCTGGTATGCGAAGAATTGACCGAAATGTACGCGGACAACGATCTGGACATGAGAAATATCGCCGTGGTTTCCTCCGGCAGGGCGGCCCAACACGCACGCATGGGCATCCTGAATTTCTCCTTCTGGGACTGGCGCCGCCAGGTGGCCCGTTTGAAACAGGCAGGCCGCGGCGGGATTGGCACTGTTTTCAGGAATAAAAATTTAAAAGCCCTGGTTATAAAAAACCGGGATATCACGCCGGCCTGGCGTATCAGCGAGAGCAAAGCCGCTAAAGGAGTGGCGCCGGAAAAAATTTCCATCCAGTGTGAAGCTGAGGCAGCGGAATTGGATACCCTTATCGAAAAATGGGACAGCGACCCCGAATTTGTTATCGAGATGATGCTGGATATCCAGGATCGTTTCCGTCACATCTCCAAAACCGCTGTCGACCGGCTGCAGGAAAAAACCGGCGCTCCCAAAGCCTACATCTACCATATCGCCACCTTTTACCGGGTGTTTAGCCTGAAAGAGAAGAAAGAACCGGGAAAGACCCCAAAAACCGCTCCCGAAATCAAGTTCCTTTCAAAGCAGCCGGTCATTGCCCTGCGCAATTGGGGTGCCATTGATCCCGAAAAGATCGATGATTATATAAATCGCGGCGGTTACCAATCGTTTAAAAAGGTCCTGGCCGAAAACAATCCCGAAGGAATTATACAAGAGGTCGGCCGTTCCGGTCTCAGGGGACGCGGCGGCGCCGGTTTCCCGGTTGGACTTAAGTGGGAAGCGGCTTTAGAAGCCGGGAAAGAGAAAAACGAACTGATCTACGTGGTCTGCAACGCAGCCGGCGATACGGTGGATAGAAGTATCCTGGAAAGCGATCCCCATTCCCTCATCGAAGGTTTATTGATAGGGGCTTTTGCCCTGGGTGCGAAGGAAGGTTTTATATATATACGAAACGCTCATACCCAGGCTGTGAAAAGATTAGAAAAAGCTCTTAAAGCGGCCCGCGCTCACGGGTACGTGGGAAGCGGAATCCTGGATTCCGGTTTCTCCTGCGATATTAAAATCCGCCGCGGCGCCGGTGATTTCCTCGACGGTGAATCCACGGCCCTGTTGGCTTCCATGTCCGGCCGTGCCGCGGTGCCGCAGCCCAAGTATATCCACAACGCGGAAACCGGTTATCGCGGCCAGCCCACCATCCTGGACAACGTGGAAACCTGGGTGAATATTCCCGTCATTTTAGAAAAAGGCGCCGGCTGGTTTGCCACTGTGTGGATTGCTTCTGTGGGCAGCGGTAAGGTGAGTGAAAGTCCCTGGAAGGGATCTTCCGGCACCAAGGTTTTCTCGCTTTCAGGCGATATCGCCAATCCCGGCCTGGTAGAAGTACCCATGGGCACCACGCTGCGGGAAATAGTCGAAGACTTAGGCGGCGGCACAGCCGGAGGCCGCCAGCTTAAAGCGGTGCAAATCGGCGGGCCTTCGGGCGGTTTTATCCCGGCCGGTAAACTCGACATGAAGATGGATTTCGATTCACTCAGCGAAGCCGGTATGATGCTGGGTTCCGGTGATATCAACGTTATAGACGACCGCGCCTCCCTGGTGGAAGTAGTCCGGCAGAGGCTGGAATTCCTGGCCGGCGAATCCTGCGGTAAGTGCACGCCCTGCCGGGAAGGACTCTTCGCCCTCAAAAATACCCTGGCCCGCATATGCGGCGGCGAGGGTAAAGAAGAGGACATCGGTTTTTTGGAAGAGACCGCGAAAACCGTCAAAGATGCCAGTCTCTGTCAATTCGGCGGAACGGCGCCCAATCCCGTACTCACTACCCTGCAGTATTTCAGGGAAGAGTACGAGGCCCACATCAGGAATACGAGGAGGTAAGCGAACCATGTCCGGAGTAAGCAAAAGCAAAACCAATGTAAAAAAAATAGAGATTACCGTTAACGGCAAAAAAGTCACTGTTGTCAGGGACACCTTTCTTTTGCAGGCGGTTCGTGAGGCAAAGGCCGCTGTTCCCACCCTGTGCCATCACAAGTCTCTCACGCCATCCGGGAGCTGCCGGTTATGTGTGTGTGAAATCGAAACCCGCGGCAAAAAGCAGCTCGTTACTGCCTGCAACTACCCGGTAAGAGAGGAAATCAGCGTGGAAACCGCATCGGAAAGGGTTCTAACCCGGCGGAAGCTCCTTGCCGAGATGTACTTGGGCCGCTGGCCCAATGTTCCCATCATAAAGAAAATAGCCAAAAGCCTGGGCATTACCGAAAGCAGGTTCAAAAGTGAACACACGGATGAAAATCCCAAAGCCTGTATTCTTTGCGGTCGCTGCGTAACGGCCTGTGAAGAGTTCATCCAGGAAAAGATACTCGATTTTGCCGGCCGGGGTATCCGGCGGCACATGACCATGCCCTTCGGTGAAGTGGACCCCCACTGCGTGGGCTGCACCTCCTGTGCCTATGTTTGTCCCACCGGGGCCATCGAGATTATCGATGACCTGAACGGGCCGGCCAACCCGGTTATGATTCGCAATGCGGGCATGAAAATAAACGCGGAAATGGCCACTTTAGACAAATCGCAAAATAAAATGCGCGCCTTAGGTACAGCCACTATCGTGGAGGTAATGGACGCTTACGACCTGCTGCCGGTCATGAATCACCAGTACGGCAGTCACCCCGACACCCCGAAAATCGGCGTGGATTTGCTGAAAGAAAAATATTTCACCCAGGGTACAGCCGACGGCTGCTGGAAAGGATGTTCCATGGCCTGCTCCAAGGCGGTAGACGGGTTCCAGCTTAAAACCGGCCCCTACAAAGGACAAAAAGTAACCGTAGACGGACCCGAGTACGAAACCGCCGCCGGGGCCGCCAACATGGGCTGTTTCGACATGGACTTCTTAGTGGAATTTAATTTTTACTGCGACACCTACGGTTTGGACACCATATCCTTATCCACCACCATGGCCTTTGTCATGGAATGTTACGAGAATAGTATTATTACCACAGAGCATACCGGCGGCAAGGAGTTGAACTTCGGCGCTGTCGGTGAAGTGCTGGAATGTATGCATGAGATGGCCCGGGGCGAAGGTTTCGGCGTGGATGTGGGCCAGGGTGTGCGCTGGTTGAAGAACAAGTGGATCAAAGAATTAGGCGCTGACCCGGACTTCCTTCAAGACATCGGTATGGAAGCAAAAGGTCTCGAGTATTCCGAATATGTATCCAAGGAATCCCTCGCCCAGCAATTGGGCTATACTCTGGCAGTCAAAGGCCCCCAGCATGACGAGGCCTGGCTTATCTTCATGGACATGGTCAACAACCAGATCCCCACCGATGAAGACAAAGCCGAAGCGCTTTATTACTATCCCCTGTGGCGCACCTGGTTCGGTTTGTTAGGACTCTGCAAGATTATCTGGAATGATGTTGTGCCCGCCGATAATAATAAGTATCCTCCCACCGTCGCGGCTAAAGTGCCCGGCCATGTGGCTAATTTTTTTAAATTTTTTGAAGGCATGACCGGCATACCCTTAGATGAAGAAAAGATGTTGAACCAGAGCGCCAGGGTGCACAATTTCCAGCGCATCATGACGCGGATGTTGGGATTCGGCACTCGTGAGCATGACATGCCCCCTTACCGGGCAGTCGGTCCCGTTACCAAAAAGGAGTATGAATCCCGGGCCGAACTGTACGATAAGCAGATGAAAGAGATCATCGGTATCGATCCTGAAGGCAAAACCACAGAAGAGAAGATGAAAATCACCCGGGAATATCGCATGAAAAAATACAATGACGTATGCGACGTTGTGTACCGGCGGCGCGGTTGGACCAAAAACGGCGTACCCACTATCGCGCGGCTCAAGGAGCTCGGCATCGCTCTCCCCGAACTGATCGAAATCATCAAGGACGACCAGGAAGTGTAAAGTAGGATTTATCATTTAAGGTTCTATAAAAAAATTTGTGGATAAAGTTGGTTCGCTTATTGGAGATTATTTGCCTGACCACTATTATTTCATCCCAATAACTAAAAGCTGATAATTTATACGGAATGCATTAAAATAGATTTTAAACAATTCTGGGAATTTTTCAAAGATAGAATTACCTTCAATGATTACTTTCCACCTATTCAGGATTTTGTTGTTGACAGCGGGGAAATTTTTGTTTTTACCTATGAAAAAAAGGGGGGGGAAACCGAATGCATCGTCCTGGATTTGAAAGGTAACGAGCAAAAGCGGGTATTCCTGAGCCTCCCCGAAGCCACTACCTTCGGATTTCTCACTTACGCCATTGAAAAAAACCGCTTCTATACCTTTATCGAAAATTTAGAAGAAGAAGAGTGGCAGCTCATTATGGAAGAGATATAAATTCGTGGTCATTTATTTCGTTAAATTACAAACAAATTGGTAAAACCGGCCGCACAAGTATGAATAATAGTGGAATTTACCGTTAACCAAATAATGGCGACCAGGCCACTGAAAAAAAGAATAAATATATCGTGTGTTTTCAGAGAAATTCGTTAAAAAATTTAACACCAAAAAAAAACCGTAAAAACCAAAAAAAAATTTAAAAAAAATCAAAAAACAGTTGATTTTAAATGAATTTTAGTGTATAATATTGAATTATATTGTTAATATTTTAACAAAATGTATTCGGAAACGGCACGGAGGCCTTATGAGGATATTCGATCGTAAAGGAATGCTAATCATTCCCAGCCCGGAGAAAAAGATAGTTTCCAACAACAAAAAAATGATGGTTGTAAAAGAGTGTTTTTGCCAGAATGGCCATAATCTTATTAGTAACCATGTACGGTTTAAAGGTTTTGACGGGATATTTTTGAAAATTGCCGGTAGAGGGAAAGAGGGTTTTCTCGGAATAAGCCCGATTTTCGGAGATGAATGCCATATATCCATGGGGCTCGATGTAGTCAGTGGGGAAATCCCGCAGTATATGTGCCCGGTTTGCGATGTCAACCTTCCCGTGTACTCGATATGCAGTTGCGGTGCGGGAATTATCACCTTATTTGCAAATGCCAAAGCCAATTTTTCCAATTGTATCGGTATTTGCAGCCGCTACGACTGTTTCAATTCCTCGGTAATCAGTAATGGAGAACTCCTGTCTCCAACCATGATCAATTGTTCGGAAAAGAAAAGCGGGTTAAGCGCTTATGAATTCCCGCATTAAAAATTTTCTTAGTTTAAGCGGTACAATTTTACAGGTTTAATCTCACATTATTCGTCCTTTCCCACCATATCCACAAACCGGATAGTATATTTGATGGAAATTTAACTTGCATAAATCTTCTTTTTACGTTATAAAATAAACTGGAAAAAGGAGTTTTTTAAAGTGAATAAAGAATATATTGAAGCAAAACTTAAGGAATTGGGTATTGATGATAATTACAGTATCCTTGACGATGGAAGTATCGATGTGTACGGCACGGTGGATATTAGTTTCAAAAATTTAAAGGTGATTCCGGTCCGGTTTCGATCGGTCAAAGGTGATTTCAATTGCTCCAACAACCAATTGGAATCCTTAAAGGGTTCTCCCCTATCGGTGGGGGTTTCATTTTTTTGCCACGGCAATCGTCTGCCCACTTTAGAAGGAGCGCCTCAATCCGTTGGCAAAGCATTTATTTGTAGTAACAATATTTTAGAATCCTTAGAAGGAGTTCCTGAAACCGTGAGCGGAACCTTTAATTGTTCCGGCAACAGGTTGTTTTCATTGGAAGGGGGACCGCAATCGGTGAACGGAACCTTTGATTGCACGAATAACAACCTGGCAACCTTAGAGGGAATTCCGGAATATGTGAGGCAGGTATTATACTGCACCGGCAATAACATCCCCGGTGATATCATCATGAAACACAAAACCATGAGTTCCTTTCTCATCATCAGTGACGAAGACAAATAGGAATTGATGTGTTAAAAAAAGTCCGTCGTAATCTTGATTGCTTTTTATACTCC
>JAGLQA010000021.1 GCA_023137075.1 Candidatus Aminicenantota bacterium | reverse complement strand
GCCCAAAAGGGCGATTATTTCCTGCTCAACCTTCGCAATGGCGGCAGCGATTTCTGCAATAAGATTTTCAACACCTTCTTTAAGGGCGAAAGCTTTGGCGGCCAAATAACCGTGGCTGGGCGGAATATCCCCGCCCTGAAGGCTTTTTACCTGCCCGACCTGAGGGGCATAAAACCGCAGTATCTCAGGCTTCTCTCCGGCGGCGACGCCGGTGGTTTGAAGAAAAAGACCTTCGCCGAGCTTACCTATGCCGAACTGTCCAACCTATTCCCGAGTTTAAAGCAGAGCGATATATTGATATTGGATAATCTGAATTTCGATCATGCTATAGGCCCGGATGAAAACATTTTTATTATCGAGTTAAACTCCCAGAGCGTGCTGCGCAAATACAACCAGTTCTATTTAATTTATGCGGACAAAGGCAGCTACAAAATAAAAATGAAACGCAAAGAGAACCCGCTAACTTAGCGAAAATAATGAATAAAAATGACATCAAAAATATCTACAAAGACCGTATCGAAACATATCGACAGGAGACAGCCGGCTTAAAAAAAATAGCGGTTGTTATGTCGATTTTAAAATTTATGATAATTTTTGCTGTTATTTTTTTTTTATTCAGGAAGGAATTATCATTACCCCTGCTGGGGGGCTTTTTATTGGTTTTTATCTTCCTTTCTATTATTCATGAAAAGAATGTGAATAAACAAAAATGGCAAAAACTTTTATGTAAAATTAATGATGATGAAATCCAATATTTAAATAATAAATTTCCTTCAACAGATAATGGGAGTTACTTTTTCGATGAAGAACACCGGTATGCGGAGGACATGGATATCTTTAGCGAAAGAGGGTTATTTCATTATTTAAACAGGGCAAAAACGATGCCGGGAAAAAGCCTCTTAGCTGAGTGGTTAAAGGAACATTCAGATGTCGGTGAAATCAAAAGGAGGCAAGGCGCGGTCAGGGAATTGTCAAAAAATATGGATTTTCGTCAAACCATCCAGGCCTTTAGCATGAACATCGACGATACTTCAAAGAATGTAAAAGCAATCTACAATTTATTCAAAGAGCCTTTTTTTATTTTACGGAAAAAATTTTTCATTATCTATTTTCATCTTTTTCCCTTGCTGACATTGGCGGCGATCGTATTGATCTTTTTTAATGTCCCCTGGGGAATTGCTCTTTCATTTGTTTTGGTGCAAATCCTGGTAAACCACTTTACCGGTAAACAGGTCGCCCGGATTTATCAATACACGACCGATAATTGTAAGATTTTGAAAGCCTACACAAATATTATCCGGGAAATTGAAAATCAGTCCTTTGAAAGCGAGGAATTATCATTTTTACACGGCGAATTGTCAGGAAAAGAGCAACCGGCCTCTAAATATATCAACCGCTTGTCAAACCTTTCCGCAATGTTCGAGCTTCGTTTAAATAGTTTATTTTATTTCATATTCAATAATACATTGTCCTGGGATTTCCATTGTATATACAGGATTGAGAAATTGATAAACAGTGTGAGGAGTGACATTCACAAATGGCTGAATGCAGCCGGAAAAGTTGAGGCCCTGTGCAGCTTTGCAAATCTATACTTTAACCATCCATCCTGGACAATGCCCGGTTTTTCCGAAAAAGAATTCAAGCTTGAGGCTTTATCCCTTGGGCACCCGTTAATCCCCGAATGCGAAAGAGTAAGCAATGATATAAAGTTTGAGAGGGATGGAAGAGTTCTTATCGTTACCGGGCCGAATATGGCAGGGAAAAGTACATTTTTGAGAACACTAGGCGTTAATCTTGCTCTTACCTTTGCCGGGGCCCCTGTATGCGCAAAACATTTTGTTATATCCCCGGTAAAATTGTACTCCAGTATGAAATTAAGTGATTCTCTCGACAAAAAATTATCTCTGTTTTATACGGAATTACAGCATTTAAAAAAAATACTGGATGGTATTATCAGGGGGGAACCGGTATTCTTTATTATCGATGAAATGTTAAAAGGCACCAACACAAAGGACCGGCAACAAGGGGCTATTGCTCTTATTAAGCAGCTCATCCGTTATGATGCCCACGGTATTATTGCCACCCATGATCTGGAGCTGGCTAATATTGAGAAGGAGTATCCGATTCATATTATAAATTGTCATTTTGATGGTTTTGTAGAGGGGGACAAATTATTATTCGACTATAAATTGAGGAGAGGTGTTTGCCGGAGTTTTAATGCCCTGACCCTGATGAGAAAAATCGGGATCCAGCTTTGACTTTACAGATATTTCACAG
>JAGLQA010000209.1 GCA_023137075.1 Candidatus Aminicenantota bacterium | reverse complement strand
CGCACGATTTTACTTTCAAAATCCTAACCAAAAAACGGAGATTATAGATGCTGAATTTGTCAACCGGTTGTTCGGTAGTAAGGAAATTCTGTTAGGCCACCTTGCATCAGTTGGTAATAGGGAGTTATCGGTTATGATAACAAAGCATGGAGAGATTTAAGGTACGGTGCGGCTCCGGGAAACTCGCTGCCAGGGAGGTAATTATGGTTTTTATCACCTGCCGGTCACCTTAGCAAAGGCCGGGATAGAATAACATATGTGTGGTCTGGCGGTTAGTCGGGACGATATACCCGGAAACAAAAAACGAAAAGTGAAACGAACCGGGGTTTTATCAAGGGCGGTTTTGAACGTTTCCCCTTAAAAACGTTTAATAAAAATTTAAAAGGAAAAAACATGAAAAAAATATTAGTTGTAATGTTATGTTTGTCTGTATTAATCCTGGGGCTGTCCGCGGGGGATAAAAAGGATACTAAAAAGGTCGATAAAGGCGCTAACGGGGCGTTTACTTATTACGGAAAAACCGGGCAAGACCCATTTGCGCCAGTTCCCCCGGACAAATTATACCCAATCGTTAAAGAACTGAGAGATCTCTTCAAAATTAAGAAAGTTAGAAAGGCATACCATAAAGCCATAAAAAATGTAAAAGGCTTTCCGGGCGATGGAATCATTAAGCCATTCAAAAACATATGGGAAAATCGAAGCTGCGATGAATTTTGTTACTATTTCCATCATTGGTTATATTTTCTTGCCACTCCAACAAAAGAAGGACTCGGATTTATTGAGCCATTCACCCACTTGTACTATGATAATCCCAGGGCATTTCATTTCCTCAATACATTGAAAGTCGATGGAAAAAAAGTGATTTTCAATTGGACTGTCAAGTTCATCGAAACACGCGGTGCATTTATGGACAAGAAAAATGATAAAGACGTTTTAGAAGCTATTAACGAATGGGTAAAAGATCCAAATACGCATATCGAGGATTACATAATGCCCGGCAGCGGGTACAAGACTTTTAATGATTTTTTTTCACGCGAACTCAGGCCCGGGGCGCGACCTATCGCAGACGTAGGGGATGATAGCGTGGTCGTCTCTCCTGCCGATTCAGTGATTAACATGATAAATACAAAACTGACCAAAGATTCGGGAATCCCCTTAAAAGCAAACAAAAAAATAGGCGTTAAAGCCTTATTGAACCACCACCCCTCCTGGAAAAAATTCATTGGCGGCACAGCGCTTTCCTGTGTGTTGCTGCCCGCGGATTATCACCATTATCACGCGCCTGTTACCGGGAAGTTGGTGCATTATGAAGAAGTAAACGGGATATACAATGGCATACCGGACGCGCCGGAGTGGTTCCATGACGGCAATGTGGGCGCCAGCGATGCGAATTTCAGCATTTTCGAATTGTTTCATCGAGGCGTTTTTATTTTCGAAACGGATGAATTTGGGTACGTCGCTATGGTTGCCGTTGGATTGAACACCATCAGCAGGATCGAATTCGAAATGAAATCGGTAAACACCATAGAAAAATACAAGAAAGCAAGCATAGAGAAACCGGTTTGGGTACCCAAAGGCACGAAACTGGGTGGTTTCAAGTATGGAGGTTCTTTAAATATTCTTTTGTTTGAACCCGGAGTATATTCAGCCCATTCGGTTCATCAAGGGCAGCGAATAGGAGGTATGGTTCCGCGCAGCCGTGAAGCGCAATAAAGAAAGATTCCCCCCGGATTTTGTCTTCCAGCTAAATAGGGTATGGGTCGGTGCTTTTTAATATGGATTTTTTTGCCAAAACTTTCGAATCGCTATCAATTGGCCACCACTTTGCCGTCGAAAAGATCGATGGTTCTTTCGGAACAGCCTGCAATTTCCTGGTCATGAGTCACCCTCTTCCGGGAAAAACATGCGGTGCAGTTTCCGGGCGATTTGTCCGACCCTGGGTCCCGGCCTCAACCACACGTTGTCCTTTATCACTTTGATATTATTATTTCTAACCGCTTTTATAATGTGGTATTTGCCCCATAATTCCTTCACCTTTTTTTCATCGATTTGCTGGTAAAATACGGACAACTCGATAATAAAATCGGGATTCATGCCGACCACTGATTCGACGGATATATTGGGGTAATCGATGTCGCCTTTGTAGACGTTGATCCCCCCGGCGATTTCAAGGATATCATTCAAAAAATCTTTTCTCCCGATAATATACATGTTCCGAAGTTGGTCGATATTCCGGCCGGCGATTAAAAGCGTTTTGATCTTTTTTTTGTTTTTAGTTTTTTCCCTGATCGCGGCAAAGGTATTTTTTATGTTTGCCAGAAGTGCGCTGCCTTTTTGTACGACTTGCAGCTCTCCGGCAATGATTTTGATAGAATCATATAAACCCTGTAGGTTGGCGTGATTCACCACTACCAATTTTGACCTTTTTTCCAGTATTTTTACTTTTTCATAATAAGAGGGGTATAGAAAAATGATATCCGGCTGCATACTGATGAGAACTTCGAGATTCAGGTCTAATTTCGCACCTACTTTGGGGATTTTTCCGGCTGCTTCGGGGAAGTCACAAAATTGGGTGTTGCCGATGATCCGGTCACCTTTGCCAAGGGCGAAGATGATTTCCGTAACGGCAGGGGCCAGGGAAACGATTTTTTCGGCACTCAGCAGAACCGGCAGCAGGGTTAAAATTAAATAAAATTTTGCTTTTCTTTTCATGTTCATACCGCAAAAATTTCCGTATTTTCCAATTTTATAACATAAATATCACCATTTATCAATCACAATCCACAATCCAAAATTTCCCATCAAAATCGCAAAACCCGTGTTATTTCTACGTTTTCGATGAAATTGGGCAGGGGCAAGCCCTGCCCCTACAAAAATTGTTCATCTACTGAAACCCTGTAGGGGCGTACCCTTGCGGCCGCCCAAACTAAGTTTGATGGGAATTTTAGGACAACCTAAAAATAGATAAGAGAGGTTAAGGGCTTGACTTTTAGTTGCATATGGATAGAATATAGAATATTAAAAAAAGAGGATCTCAATGTTAAGTGAAAAAGGATCTTTAAAAGAAACTCCGCCAATAAAATTGTTGTTGACCATATTCGAGCAGCGCTTAACCGGGATTCTCAGTATTAAAAGGGAAAGTATTCAGAAAATTCTCTACTTTAAAAAGGGCAGCCTGGTATGGGCTCATTCAAATTCGGAATACGACGGCCTTGGAAATATTCTTGTGTCTCGCAATGTGGTAGCGACTAAAAATATCGAAAGAGTTAAAAAGATGATAGATACCCCTGACGGTTTAGGAAAAGCACTCGTTGAGAAAGGACTCCTCACCCTGGAAGAGTTGATCGAGACGTCTAAAGACCAGTTAGAAGGAATCGCAGCCAGTGTTTTAACCTGGCAGGAGGGTGATTTCCGGTTCGTAAGAGAAGATCCCCCGGAACGGCTGCTGAGCCTTGAGATAGATATAACGGATTTTATACGGGATAATATACTCAACAAGCTGGATATCGGCTATATCCGGCAGCAAATCGGCTCAGTGGAAGCCGAATTTGTTAAAAATCCCGATAATCAAAAAATAAAAAAATATCATCCCACCGATAAACAATTACAAATGCTGGATTGTTTCAACGGAGCCACCTCCTTAGAGACAATACTTTCCCGGTATCCGGAGGCGAATCGAGAATCCGTCCTGAAAATTGTCTATTACTATTTAATGGCTGAAATTTTATTAGATGAAAGACTGGAGTTTTTAGATTCCCCTGCGCTCAGAGAAAAAGAGAGTGCCGAAAAGTTTGAAGTGGAAAGAACGGAATACGAATATGGCGGGGAGGTTGAATCCGGGAAATCCCCAAAAAAGGACGAAACATATGGTATTGAACGGGAGATAGAAGTTCAGAAACCACCGGGAAAAGATAAAATATTCGAACCCGCCGGGGAGATTGAAACAGGGAGAGCGGAAGAAGTCGAAAGTGTGCCGGGGGCAAAATACGAATATGACCGGATAAAAATAGGCGAAGAGGCAAAAGCCGGATTACGACAGGAGTTTGCAGCAGAGGAAGCGGGAGATGGAACCTTTGAAGTGGAAGACAATGTGGTAAGGGCACAGGAAGGGGCAGCGGAACTTTCCGGGCCGGGTAAAATTCCGGGAGACATACTCGTAAATGATGCCGCGCCGCCGCAAGTGGAGACAGGTCCCGGGCAGGAGGGGGCGCTTATCGATGAAGAACCGCCGGGAGATGAATTCATGACCCGGGAGACACCGTATAAGATCGGGTTAGGAGGGGCTCCGGATGAACCGGCAGGTGAAATGACTGCCGGTGAAAATATCCGAGAAGAAGCGCCGGTGCTCGGTCCTATCGGTAAAGAGTTTGCCGCTGATATGGAACCTATAAAAGTCGATGAAGATTTCATCAAAGACAGGGAACCTATGTCCTTTAGAAAGGATGTTATCAATGACAAAAAGAAGTCGAAGCTGGTCCATTTAATATTCATTTCGATAGCGGCTATTTTAATCATAAGCGGCGCTATCTTTTTATACCTGAAGTATTCCAAAACCGATGTTGGCGAAGATGTGATTTCCCCGGTAAATATCGCGGAGAAAAAAACGGAGGCTCAAAAGGATGGCAAAAGGGCCGAGATCATGATGAAAAAGGAAGATAAACAGGAAAAACAGGCTGCAAAACCCGGTGATAAAGCGGCTCAGGACAATAAAAAACAAACCACGCAGCCACCCGTGAAGGTTTCTCCAAAGCCCGGGGAAAAGATTTACGAGAGATTCGATATCGAGAGTGAAGAGCTCAAGAAGAAGTTAATGCAGAAAGAAACAGCCGATTATTTCACCGTAAAGCTTGGTGAACCGGAGGCGCTTTCCTATTTCAAGAAAGGCCGTTTCATAGAGGCCGGCAAAACCTGGCAGAAGGAATTAAAAAAAGCGGGTATTAAGTTTTCTATTTTATTGGAGATGGATTGCCTTAAGGAATCCGTTATAAATGCCTACCTAAAGATCGACGTAAAGGAAGACTTTTATATATTGAACCGGAAATTGGAAAGCAGGAATTGTTTTCTCGTTTTATGGGGAAAATTCTACGCGAAGCAGGAAGCTGCCGATGCGTTAAAAATGATTCCCGAATATTTCCGGAATCAGCAGCATCCACCTCAAGTGGTTAGCCTGTCACGTTATATGTACGCCCCGTAGAAGGTTGCCGCTTCTCAATCATGAACGGCTGCTCTTTTCAAAA
>JAGLQA010000208.1 GCA_023137075.1 Candidatus Aminicenantota bacterium | reverse complement strand
AAACAACTGCTGCTTTCCCTGCTCATCGGCACAATCGGCCTGGCTTTGTGGTGCGGCCACTCCTTTGAGACCATCCTGTCGATATCCTGGGAACGGTTCTCTTCTTTGGATAACCTGCTGCTGATGATGGTGGTTGCCCAGGTCATCTGGTTGAGCACCCAGATGGCTAAAACCGGCACCATGTCGGAACTGGTTAATTCCGTGCGAACACTGGTCTCCCGGCGCACAGCCATGGCCGTGCTGCCGGCGGTAATCGGCCTGCTGCCCATGCCCGGCGGGGCAATCTTTTCGGCTCCCTTAGTGGACGACTGCGACCGGGATAATAGTATCGAACCTCTCCTGAAAACAAAAATCAATTATTGGTTTCGCCATCTATGGGAATACTGGTGGCCCCTTTACCCCGGTGTGCTTATGGCAATTGCCATTACCGGGCTGCCCATGCCGACTTTCATGATCATGCAATTGCCTCTCAGCCTGTTGTCCGTATTGGCAGGCTATATTTTCCTGCTGCGAAAAGTGGAAAATTCTTCCTGCCCACCGGGCGCCGAGGAAGGCAAAAGAGCAGCGATAAAAAAAATATTTGGTCTGCTTAGGCCCATCATTATTATAATCACCGCTTACATACCGATACGATTGTTCCTGCCTTTCATTGCCGATACAAACAAGTACCTGCCCATGATAATCGGTATATGCCTGGCACAAATTTTCCTGCAGGTGAACCGGCCGCTGCGGCTCTCAGATTGGAAAGACATACTTTTTTCCAAAAAAGCCCTGACCATGGCTGTCCTGGCCGGCATCATACGGGTTTACGGCGCCTTCATCGAAGCCCAATTGGTCGACGGTACTCTCTTGATGAGCCATGTCAGGAATGAACTGATTTCATGGAATATCCCCCTGCTGCTGGTTATGATAATGATACCCTTTATCAGCGGCATTACCACCGGGATTGCCATCGGTTTCGTGGGCGCCAGTTTCCCCATCGTTATGACTCTAATGGGAGAGAATCCCGCCTACGGCACTTTATTGTCCACAACCCTGCTCGCCTATGCCTCCGGGTATGTGGGGATGCTTTTATCACCGGTACATGTCTGCCTCATCGTTACTAACCAGCATTTTAAAACCAGCCTGGCCGGCAGTATTTTTAAACTTACCAGGCCGGCGTTGATCGTTATCGCGGGTTCCGTGAGTCTCTACCTCCTCATCCGCTACGTAATCTACTGAAGGCTTCTTAGGCGGTTGATTCGGGTCTTTTCCGGGGGTTGAATAATTTTATTAAAAGGGTTACAATCTACCAATGAACTGGCATTTTTCCTTACCCGTCACATTCCTGTTTTTAATCGTTATTTTCTTCTATTTATCGAAAAAGAGAGAGATTTTCTATAAATTGAAAACGATTATCCCCGCCCTTTTGATACTATTCTCTCTTAGTTTGATCATTTCCATACTAAAAATCGATTTAATCGCCAACCTATTCAGTTCGGAGCAATTGGACTTTATCCTGTGGCTATTAGTATTTTTTCTCACCCTTATCGTTCTGGTAAAAATCTCCACCTTCTTCGTGTTTGATTTTTTACTTTCCATAAGGCGGGATGTAAGAAATGTGAGACTTTTCCGGGATATATTCGTTATCATTTTATATGTAATCGGAATTTTATTTATCATTAAGTATTACCTGAATATAGAGATTACCGTCATCCTGGCATCCTCCGCGGTTTTAACCGTTGTTGTCGGATTTGCCCTTCAGGATGTGTTGGGAGATCTCTTCTCGGGAATTGCCTTAACCTTCGAAGAATCGCTGCAAATCGGCGATTGGGTAAGAATAGGCGAATTTGAGGGTAAAATAGAACAGCTTTGCTGGAGAGCGATCATCCTGCGCACCATCGATAATGTTTTAGTCTTGATACCCAATCAGAAGGCATCCAAGGAAGAAGTGCTGAATTATGGTTCAGCCGACAGACATTTTGCCCTGCGAATGATTATCGGCGCCAGCTACCGGAACAGCCCGGACCGGGTGATCGATTCGATTCAACGGGTGCTGAAGACCGTAGATTCCGTCATGGAAAATCCGGCTCCCATGGTTTTGCTGAAAGAATTTGACGATTTTTCCGTCAATTACGAGGTGCGATTCTGGCTGAAGGACTATGCGAAAAAAGATATGATCAAAAGCGAAATCAGGCGGAAAACCTGGTATGAATTTAAGCGTCAAAAGATACAAATTCCCTTCCCCATCCGGGATGTTTATATCAAGAAAGAAAAAGGGGAAACAATTACTTCAGGTGAAATTTTTGAGGTGCTTAAAAATAACGAACTATTAAAAACGATCGATCCCGCGCTGCTGAGCCACCTGGCCGAACATGTTGAAATAGATACCTATGGGGCCGGGGAAATCCTGATCAATGAAGGAGAAACCAGCCGGTATTTCTTCCTGGTTATCGAGGGTGAAGTGGACATCATAAAGGACCGGAAAATTTTTCACCGGCTGACAGATAACGATTACTTCGGTGAAATCTCGATCTTTACCGGGGAGAAGACCAGCGCCACCGTTAAAGTCGCGGCGGAAAGTAAAGTTTTGAAAATACCTTCTGAAAAATTTAAGGAAGTGTTAAAAATAAACGAACAAACAGCCAAACAATTATCGCAGGTTATTGCCGTGAGGAAATCAAAGTTGTCGGAATTGGAAAAAGAGAAACCGGTATCTTCCACGGCTATTAAGAAAGATTCCGAAACTATTTTTCAGCGCATGAAAAAATACTTCATGGGATAAAAAATGGTT
>JAGLQA010000207.1 GCA_023137075.1 Candidatus Aminicenantota bacterium | reverse complement strand
AAGCCCCGGTTTGCACCCGACATTCCGTTAGGCTTCTCCTATAGCTGACAATATTCCCCTAAACGCTCCCCCACGCATAGCCACTCAGGGGAACCCGACACGCCTGCCCTGCTATTATCTATTATATAGATAGGGAAAAGGACTTTGACGCATCCCTGCCCGAAGATATTGACTTCTACCACTCTATCTGATAAAAATACATATAGTGAGACTATCATGAGCGAAAAAAAACAAAACGAAACATTACAACAATTGGAAAAACTATTGGCGGATGACGCAAAAGATACCGGGGACAGCGATAAAAGATATGCCCTCTCTAAAAGAGATCTCACCGGGATCGTTATAAGATTATCGGTATCCCTGGTATTGATATTGATTCTCTATTTTTCAGGGATTTTCGGAAGGCCGATTTTCGTATCCTTTGCGATCTTCTTTATCGTGGGCATTGAAATCACCAGGTATATCAAAGGAAGAAAGTACCGGGCGAATCATTTCGAGTAATAATATAAAAAGCCCCACCCTCTTGCGAGGACGAGGAGCGGGGCTTCTTTGTTTTGTGGTTTATTTATTTATAAGGGTGTTTGTGTGCCAACCTCATATTAAATCATATTATATCCTAAAAAAACCGGAAAACAATCAGTCTAAAGTTGTAAATTTGGTACTACAACATTTTTTCAAAAATACAACTAAAGTATTACTTTCCCCCTCTTTTACCGGGTAATCGTGCAACTTTAGTATTAGCTTACCCGTAAAAACAAAAAAAGTTGTATTTGCACCGGTTTGGTTGTATTTTGGGCCGCTGCCCCGTGGATTTTTAGGGTGTTTTATATTTTATGCCGCTTCATCCCGTTATGCTGTGGGTAATATATAGGGAGGGTGATATGTTTGAAAAGGTTCAGGCTGTACCTGTCGGTCATGCCTGCGATAAAATCGATGATTCTTCGTTCCACCGGGTCATTTTCCGGGAAAGGATTAATAAATGCCGCCGGTTCCTTTTTTATATGAGAAAATATGGTCAGTAGGATTGTCTCTATTTTTTTTCTTTCCCTTGCCGATTCCTTTACCCAATAGACCCGGTCATATAAAAAACCTCTCAGTTTCGTGATTTCCTCGTAGATTTCGTCCGACATGGTTATCGTTTCTAAGTCCCTATGCAAACTCCGGTCGATCACATCAAGAACAATCGTATCGATTCTCTTAGCAAAAGTCCTCCCCAGTAATTTTTTTGTTGAAGCCGGGATATCCTTATCCATGATCAATTTTGCCCGGATCGCGTCGTCAATATCATGGTTGACATAGGCAATGATATCGGAGATTCTTACCACGTGGCCTTCGAGGGTTAAGGGGAGATATTTATTATCTTCGGGGATAATGGGGCCCAAACCTTTTGAGTGCTTCACGATACCGTCTCTCACTTCGGTAGTTAAGTTTAAACCCTTACCGTCGTATTCCAGTTTATCCACTACTCTTAAGCTCTGTTTATAATGACGAAAACCTTCATCCAATAGTTCATCAATCACTTTTTCGCCCGTATGGCCGAAAGGGGTGTGTCCTAAGTCGTGTCCTAAGGCAATCGCTTCGGTTAAATCTTCATTCAGGTTCAGCGCTTTGGCAATTGTCCTGGCGATCTGGCTCACCTCCAGGGTATGGGTCAGGCGGGTTCTGAAGTGGTCCCCCTGCGGGGCAATAAAAACCTGGGTCTTATATTCCAGGCGGCGAAAGGATTTCGCATGAATGATCCGGTCACGATCTCTCTGGAATTCCGTTCTTACCGGTGATTTTTTCTCCTCTCTTTGCCGACTGCTGTTTGCACTCTTGGCTGCTTTCGGGTGAAGGGAATCTTCTCTTTTTTCAAGTTCTACTCTAATGTTCATTACCTGTTTTAATACAATATCTTCTCGCTTTTGTCAAACCCCTGCGTTGACCCAAATTTCCCATCAAACTTAGTCTGGACGGCCGCGTAGATGAATAATTTTTGTAGGGGCAGGGCTTGCCTCTGCCCAATTTCATCGGAAACGTAGAGATAACACGGGTTTTGCGATTTTGATGAGAAGTTTGGGGTAGACATCCTGGGTTGCGGGTAAACCCACCTCTGTGATAAAATGAGTCCTAAAACATTTCTCAAGTTCTGAATAGGAGCCAGGAAATGAAAATTTTGATAAAAAACGGGCGCTTAATAGACCCGGGCACAAAAACCGACGCGACCCTGGATGTCCTTATCGCGGATGGTAGAATAGCAGAAATTTCAGCCGGAATAAAAACCGGTGGCGCCCCTGATATTATCGATGCCCGGGGACTTGTGGTTTGTCCCGGTTTTATCGACATGCATGTCCACCTGCGGGAACCGGGCCAGGAGTATAAAGAAACCATTGAGAGCGGTTCAAAAGCTGCTGTACACGGCGGGTTTACTTCCATTGCCTGCATGCCCAATACTTCCCCGGTAAATGATAATCTCTCGATAGTAAAACAGGTTATCACCCGGGCAAGAGAGGTCGGCCTACTCAATGTTTTTCCCGTTGCTGCCGTTACAAAGAACCTGGCAGGAAAAGAACCGGCAGACATGGAGGAGCTCGTCAAAGCAGGAGTTGTGGGTTTTTCCGATGACGGCAGGTGTGTGATGAATGCCGGGTTAATGAGGCAGGCCCTGATAAAAGCCGGAAAACTTAACGTCCCGGTAATCCAACACCCGGAAGATCATACCCTCTCGGGTGACGGGCAGGTAAACGAAGGTCTTGTCTCTTTTAGGCTTGGTTTCAAGGGTATCCCGGGTATTTCCGAAGATGTGATTACTGCCAGGGATATTATCCTGCAGGAAGATACCGGTGCGCAGCTTCACCTGACGCACATCTCCACTGCCGGTTCCGTCGCTCTAATACGCGGCGCAAAGAAGGAGAAGATTAAGGTCACTGCCGATGTTACTCCCCACCACTTATTATTGAATGAAGAGGCAGTCACCCGGACCGGGACGGAATATAAAGTGAAACCGCCATTAAGAACGGAAGCGGACCGCCTCGCCCTGGTTAAAGGTATCCGGGACGGAACGATCGATTGTATCGCTTCGGATCATGCCCCCCATGCCGCGGATGAAAAGGATAAAAAGTTTGAAGACGCGCCCTTTGGCATCATTGGTATGGAAACTTCGTTCCCCCTTATTTATGATAGGGTAGTCAGGAATAAAATCATCACCCTGAATCGAATGATCGAGTTATTTTCCACCAACCCGGCCCGGATTCTCAATCTAAGAGACAGGGGCCTGGTCAAACCCGGATTTCCTGCCGATTTAACGATACTCGATCTGAGCGAAACTTTTGAGATCACACCGGACTATTTTTATTCAAAAGCCGCCAATTGCCCCTTTATCGGCTGGCAAGGACAGGGGGTCGTCGCGTATACCATCGTCAACGGCAAAGTTGTTTACAAGAGACAATAGTTTTATTTTTTAAGCCACGGGTGCTCTCTCCTTCATCCTGTTAAATATTTGGTTCCCTATCTCTTTCTTTTGACTCTGAAGTCATTAATAATAGTAGAATATTCTTCAACTATTTTATAGAACACTATTGAGTTCCTTTAACCTGGCCTGCCAATATTTTTGCCCCTGCCGGGGCGCCCATTCAATGATCAATGAACAATTCTCAATAATCAATGAAAACCACTAACAAGAAGAGTCTATTTAATGAAGCGCCTTTAATGGCTCCCCGCGCCGCGGGGCTTTTGAAAAAGTTTTGATTAAACTTTTATTGATCCTTTCGGATAATACATCAATTCATTGTTGACAAGACATTAGCACTAATACTCCGTGTAGTCGTACACGTACTTGATCCATTGTGTGAAGAATTCGTTGCGGTGACCGCGCCAACGGTTCAGGGGATTATCGATGTCGAAGTTGGCTGGATCATCCACATCAGTCAGGCCGGCCTCCCTGTCCCGGAGCAGTTCGTCAACCAGGCGCCGGGAATTGTATTCCGGGTGACCCAGGTGAGCAATATACCGGCCGTCCATACTCTCAAAGATAAAATAACCCGGCTCTTTACCCTTTGCCAACAATCGTATTTTCTTATTATCCCTGGCACGTTCCATGTCTTCGTCACTGATCCCGGCATAACGGCTCTGGGGACAAAAGAAGACATCGTCCAACTCACCGGTAATGGGATGTTCCCGGTCTAAGTTTTCCCCTTCGAAAACCCCGAACAGTTTTTTTTCAAAACTATATTTTTTCAAACCTAACACGCCGGCAATCGCGATTCCTCCCCAGCATAAACCCAAAGTACCGGCTATATTCCGCCTGGCATAGCTCAATATCCTCGTGAGCTCTTCCCAGTAGTGAATCTCTTCAAATTCGAGTTTACCCACCGGTGCGCCGGTCAGGATCAGGCCGTCGAGGTGCCTATCTTTCACCGCATCTTTAAAATAGACATAAATATTGTCTAAGTGATCTCTGTCGCTGCTGCTATAATGGTGTGACTCCAATTTTAACCACACCGGTTCGATTTGCAGGACCGATTTACCTAAAGAAAAAAGTATATTAAATTCATAATTCTCCGCCTTTGGCATGATATTCAGAATACCGATGCGCAGCGCCCTGATATCCTGCTTTTGTGCTTCTTCAAAGCCGATGCAATCGACTCTTTTGCTTTTTAAATTATCTCTTATGTGATAATTTCCCGGTAATATAACAGTCATCTTACTAACCTCCTATCCGAAAAACTCCTCGTGAATGGAACGAATCGTTTTTTCGCGATCCTTACGTTCGATAATAAAATAGGTGGCCACGCTGGAAGCGCCCGCCGATATGATCAAAATATTCACTTTGTGCCGGGAAACGGCCCCGAACACCCGTGCCGCGATCCCCGGCCGGTCTAACATTCCTTCACCCACTACGGCAATCAAAGAGATATGATCTAAGTCGCTCACCTGTTCCACGGTCGGCAGCCCCATCTCTTTCACCAGCCGGTAACTTTTCGGTAAATCTTCCCGGGCCAGCAGGATATTGATAGAAGTCTGGGCCGTAATGATCGATTTGATATTGATGTTGCCTTCATGTAACCGGGTCGTTACCTTAGCCATGATTCCCGGTTTGATACCAACCCCCGGGCCGGTTAACTTTAAAATACCGAAATCATCGCTGAAGGTCACACTCTTGACAACGTCTTCTTTTATAACGAGCTTATTGTTGATGATTGTTAACGGCTCTCCTTTCCCGGAAAAGTTTTTGATATTAAATAATCTCAAAGGGATCTTTTTATCCATCAGCGGTTCAAAGGTGCGGGGATGGAGGATTTGGGCGCCGAAATAGGATAACTCGGCAGCCTCCCGGTAGGTCAGGCTGTTGATGCTGACCGGGTTTTTTACGATCCCGGGGTCAGCACTCATAAAACCATCCACATCTTTCCACAAATCCACCGATGCAGCGCCGATGCAGCGGCCGATGGCCGCGGCGGAATAATCGCTGCCGCCCCTGCCTAACAGGGTTACCCGGCAGTTGGGAGATATGCCGTAAAATCCGGGCACAATGTACCTCTTAGGGCCGGACAGGTATTCTTTCAGGTTTTTTTCTGCAGCCGCAAAGTCCACTTCCGCATTACCGTATTCGCCGTTTGTCACTAAGCCCAACTGCTCGGGCAGTACTTCCTCACAGGTCAGTCCCCGGGAATTGAGAATTGATGTCAGCAGCAGGGAGGAAAGCCTTTCGCCGTAACTTAACACCAGGTCCCGGACGAAATCCGGGGCCTCTCCAAGGTAGTGTATACCTAAAAGATATTTTTCCAGCGTATTGACCCTATCTTTTATTTTCTTTACAACCGTTTTTTTATGCTCAGGCTTATCGATATAAAGAGTCGCGATTCGCAGATGCGCCGCCATTAAAGACCGCTTGATTCGCCTGATGACCTCCCGGTCGCCGGGAGCTTGCCGGATTGTTTTCAGGAGGGCATCGGTTACTCCGTAAAGAGCGGATATGACAATAACCACCGCTGTTTGGCAGCCTGAAATAACTTTTATAATCCTGGCTACGTCTTCTTTTGTCCTGAGATTCGAGCCGCCGAATTTGATGACTATCTTCTTCATGTTTTCAATTCTCCTCCGTAAGCCTGCACAAAGGCTTCCGCGTTCTGAATCGAACCGCCTGCCGCTCCTTTGATAATATTGTTAACCAACAGGGTGAAACCGATCCGGTTATTTATTTTTTTCAATTGACCGATAAACACCGTCATTCCCGGCGGAGTGCCGAAAAAACTCATCTTAGGCTGGGGAAAATCCTCATCTTCCCGGTATATGATGGGATTGTCCGGCATAGAGGCGAGCCGCGGGGATGCTGATTTGCAGGTTGACCAGGCTCCGGTGATATCCTCTTTTTCAACCCGGTCTTCAAGTGTTACCCACACGGTTTCTAAGTGTCCCCAGAGGGTAGGTATTCGCACACAGGTCGGGTAAATGTCCGCCTCTAATCCCAGTATTTTTTTTGTTTCGATAATCATCTTGTGCTCCTCATTTTTGATATAAGGGATGGCATTACCGGATATATCCAGGAATGAGATACCGGGATACCCGGCCCCGGAGACCGATTGATAAGTGGAAACAAAAACCTCCCGGATACCGAACTTTTTCAGGGGGGACAGGGCAACTGTTAGACCGGTAGTTGAACAATTGGCATTGGTGATAACAAATCCTTTTCCCGGGAAACCCTGTTTTTCGATCAGGTTTATGTCATCCAAATTCACTTCAGGAATCAAAATGGGCACATCTTCTTCATACCTGAGGGCGCCGGCATTGGAAAACACATAAAAGTTGTGCTCTCTTAGTTCCGGTTCGATTTTCCGGGCCTGGTCTGCCGGCAGTGCGGAGAAAATGATTCGAACACCCCGGTCTTTTATTTTTGCGAAGTTTATTGCCTCACATTTTTTGTTTTTCACGGATTCAGGCATAGGAAAGGGAAATATCCAGTTTACTTCATCCACGTAATATTTATCATTTCTCAGGGATGAAGCGCCTAAGAAAGAAATGTCAAATTGTTTATGATGGGCGAGTAGCCACATAAAGGCCTGGCCTACCATACCGGTACAGCCTAAAATTCCGACTTTAATTTTTGTCATTGTTTTCCTCCCGGTGGATTTTATTTTGGGGGGATTGAATTGTGTTTGTATTGTCCCCGGTGCTATTCTTTTTTGATCGGCATAAATTATATTTTTTTGCAATTATTCGTGACATGGTTTTTCTCCTGTAAGTGAAAATTCCCCAAAAGATTTAAAAATTAAATTATCAGGGGTTATTTATTGGTGGGATTCCCCGGAACAGGGGCTTTTATATACTCAGCCCTCTGTCCGGGCTGAGCATTATCATATGGTATGTTTCCAATACCTTTTTTACGATGTAATTCGTTTTCACAGCCCCTAATTTATATTATATTTTTCCCCGGATGTCAAGAGAAAAACTGCTGATATTTTTTAAATAAAATTGAAATAGATATTTAGAAATAAAAAGAGGTTAATGGTAGGTAGCCCTTTAGACGTTCAAGAGTCGAATAAGGAAGGTTGGACACAGTTCTGCTCTCCTTGCGGCGCGCTTTGCCATTCAAAATCGTGTCCTAAGAAAAGCTCTCTCGTTTTTGCTTCGCTCACCACCTGGGCCGGCGAACCGGAACTTAATAATTCTCCTTTGTGGATGATATAGACTTTATCGGTAATATCAAAGGTGTCTTTTACGTTGTGGTCGGTCACGATTATACCGATGCCCCTGTTCCTTAATTTTGCTACGATTTTCTGGATATCCAGTATGGTGATAGGATCGATCCCGGTAAAAGGTTCATCGAGAAAAAAAAACTTCGGCTGCATTATCATGGCCCTGGCAATCTCTAAGCGCCTCTTCTCACCTCCGGATAGCTGGTGCGCGATGGAATCTTTTACATAGGTCAGGCCAAAATCCTCGATCAGTTCCATTGTCTTCTCCGCTGCCGCTGCTTCTTCGTGCCGGAGCTGCAGGATCATAAACAAGTTCCGGAAAACCGTAGCCTTTAAAAAAACGGAATGCTGCTGGGGCAGGTAAATCAAACCCTTTTCAGCCCTCACATATGAGGGCAGTGCTTCCATATCTTCATCATTAAATAATACCCGGCCGCCATCGGGCTTGATAATTCCCGAAAGCATTAAAAATGTGGTGGTTTTACCGGCGCCGTTTCGCCCTAAGAGACCCACAATTTCACCGGTTTTGAGAGTAAGGTCCATCTCGTTAACGACCGGCACATTATTGTATATTTTCGTTAATTTTTCAGTTCTTAAGGTATCCATTTTATATTTTCGCTTAAACAAATATTTAATGTTTCATTAATCAAGAATGGTATTTTACACTTAAAACAAGATCAAATCAATAAAAAAGCCAAAATTTGATTTTATGGTCATATTATGATAATTTGAAGCCATGGAAAAATCTATTTTACTTTTATTTTTAACGGGATTTGTTTTCGGAATGCGGGCCAAAGACGTAGATTTCACCGGCCATTTCACCTAATTTCCCCCGGAACTAACCCACATGAGGCAGGTAAAATGAGAGGATTCGAATTAAGCGAAGATTTTGCCTTAAAATTGGACCGGGAAGATCCCCTGGTCTCCTTTCGCAGCCGTTTTTTTATCCCCCCGAACACCATCTACTTTGACGGCAATTCCTTAGGCCTGATGTCAAAGGATTCGGAAGAAAGCCTGACCAGGGTCATAAAAGAGTGGCAGGAGAAAGGTATCAACGGCTGGTTGGATGCAGAACAACCCTGGTTCTATTTTGCGGAAGCCCTTGGCGCCGCGGCCGCGGAACTGGTCGGTGCGGAAGCGGATGAAGTCGTAGCCGCCGCCTCAACCACGGTGAATATTCATTCCTTAGTGAGTTCTTTTTATAAACCCGCGGGCCGGCGGAAAAAGATTCTTGCCGATGAACTCAATTTCCCTTCCGATATCTACGCGTTAAAAGGACAGATCGCGCTGAGAGGGCTGAATCCCGAAGAGAACCTGGTATTGGTGCAAAGCCGGGACGGCAAGATATTGGACGAGAAAGATATCGTAAACGCCATGGACGGCACCATCGCCTTAGCACTCTTTCCATCGGTTTTGTATCGCAGCGGTCAATTGTTGGATATGGAATCCCTGGCTCGAAAAGCCCAGAAGAAAGGTATAATCATCGGTTTTGACTGCTGCCATTCGGTAGGCGCGATTCCTCATCGATTCGATGAATGGGATGTGGATTTTGCCCTGTGGTGCAGTTACAAGTACATGAACAGCGGCCCCGGCAGCCCGGCTTTTCTTTATGTTAACAGGAAGCACTTCAATGAGCAGCCCCTGCTGGCCGGTTGGTTCGGCTGCGATAAAGAAAAACAATTTAATATGACCCTTGATTTTTGCCAGGTAAATAGTGCCGGGGCCTGGCAGATATCCACTCCCGGCATCCTGGGGTTGGCCCCGCTGGAAGGTTCTTTAAAAATATTACGGGAAGCAGGGATCGAGCGGATACGGGAAAAATCGCTGCGTATGACTGCCTACCTGTTTTTCTTAGTAGAGAATGTATTGTCAGGGATTCCCTACCGCTTTGGCACCGCGACTCCGAAAGAGCCGGAACGGAGGGGAGGCCATGTGGCCTTACAGCGGAATGAGGATGCCTGGAGTATCTGCCAAGCGTTAAAAGCCAGGGGAATTATCCCCGATTTTCGCCCCCCCGATATAATACGAATCGCGCCGGTAGCGTTGTACAACAAGTATCACGAAATATGGCAGATGGTGAATATAATAAAGAGCATCATCGACAACAAAGATTACCTGTCATTCAAAAATAAAAAAGCACAAGTCACCTGAAATGTATGCGGCGCGTACAGCCCTAGAAGGTGCTGCGCACCATCTCGACAATCTCGCATCTTCAAGTACTTGAAAAAGCGGCCCTTTTCTAATACAATATGAAAATAATGAAGGATAAAGATGAACCGGCAAAAAAAAGCGGTCCCGGTGAAGGGCAGCGGTTCACGGAAAAGATTCGAAATTTAATACCCGGTTTCGGAGATAAACACCGATGACAAAACCGGACCCGGGAAACGATTATATCGCCGGAGAGTTAAGAACGCTGCGGAACGTCATTGGCAAAATTTATTACAACAATCCCTATATCGCCAGGGCGCAGGAGTTGACCCAAACCGGCCGGTTGGTTACCCTGGAAGATTTCGAGAAGGTCTTTCCCCGCATGTTTGCCGATCCCTCCCTACCCCTGGTGTTAGATATCGGTTGTTACTCAGGAAAAACGGTGGTTGAATTGGGTAACTTTAACCCGGGAATCAATGTATTGGGCATTGACGTCAAGTATAAGCGGGTGGTAAAAAGCTGCCGTAAAATCGAAGCGGCCGGATTACAAAATTGCAGAATCGCCATCTGTGATGCCGGTAAACTCGTTTCCCTTTTGCCGGAAAATTCATTGTTGGCCGCCTTTATTTTTTTCCCCGATCCCTGGAAGAAGGCAAAGCAGCAGAAACACCGCCTACTCACCCGGCAGTTCCTGGAAGTGATTTCTACTAAATTAAAAAAAGAGGGATTTATCTGGCTTAAGACCGATGCTAAGGCCTATTTTGACCTGGTCCTGAAAAACCTGGAGGAAAATAAATTTACAATAAGCGACAGCCTGCCCGAAACGATTGCAGACAGGGAGTACAACACCCTGTTCGAAGAGATGTTCGTCAAGCAGGCAAAGCCCGTCTACCGGGCCGTCATCCGCAAGACACCCGGCACCCTCAAGACGGTTTAGCACACGCCATTAATTCCTTAACTGATTAGTTTCGTTAAAAAAGACTTGTTTTTCCTTTGTGGGTTGTGGTATAACGTAACTTAAAACCATTTAAAGATATTTTTTAACCAAAACCTTGTTTTGGAGATAATGATGATTGAAAATAAGAGCGCTGAAAATAATGTAACCGGCGAACACTCGAGGATCGGCAATTATAAACTCCTCGAAGTCATAGGTAAACGGGGGAAAAGTATTGTCTATACCGCCTTGCAGGAATCCCCCACGCGACGGAAAGTCGTGTTGAGACTGATCGAAACCGGCATGGACCGGAATGAGGTAATGGCCTCTTTTAAATCGATAAAGCAGGCTTCAACAAATATCAGCCACACCAATATCGCGCGGTTTCTTGACGCCGGTATCACCGATATGGGGTATGCCTATTTCGTTACCGAATATGTTCCGGGCCTGTCCATTACCGAATACTGCAATAAATACAAGTTGACCACTGCGGACAGGCTGGCTCTTTTTAACGATGTGTGTCGAATTATTCAGGGAGCCCATTTTAAAGGCATCGTTCACTTAGGCCTTCGTCCTTCCAGCATACTGGTCACATTTGACAGCGGCAAACCGGTCATCAAAATAGTCGATTTCGGTATTGCCAAAGTGCTGGCAGACCAGGACCTGATCGAGAATGCCCTTCATACCGGCCTGGAAGCGGACGCGCCGGTTTATATGAGCCCGGAACAGGCCGCCCTGAGCGACATGGATATCGATACCAGGACAGACATCTATTCCTTAGGCGTGCTATTGTACGAGCTGCTGGCCAGCGTTCCTCTTTTCGATAAAAATGAATTGGCAGGCGCGAACTTTATGGAGATTCTTAAAAAAATCCGTGAAGAGACCCCCTTGAGTCTGGGGGCCAGGCTTGATTCTTTCTCAGAGAACGAAGTAAAAGAAATAGCAAAAAAACGACGAAAAACGGTCCCGGAATTGCAGAAAGAACTGCAGGGTGATTTGAACTCGATTGTTAAAAAAGCATTGGCGAAAGACAGGAAAGACAGATATGACTCGGCCGCGGCCCTGCATGCCGATATAACCCGGTATTTATCGCAGGAACCTGTATCGGCTCACCCGGCATCAATCTTATACATTGCCCGAAAATTTGCGGAAAAAAACCGGGTCATCGCCATTGCCATGCTGGCCATAATCCTGCTGGCTGTAATCCTGTACATCCTGAATGTGACGGCAAGCATGAAAGCGGAATCCGCAAGAAAAGAAGCGGTGGCAAAACAAATGGATTCGGATTACTATTATGCTTCCGCGTTAAAAGATAAGGCCATCGCTTACGCCAAATCCAACCGGTGGCAGATGGTGCGGCTCTTTTCCGTCAATTCCCTGCTCTACCAGGCAAAGGCCCAAAAATATTTCACCTTAGGAGATATCCCCCTACCCTTTGAATTCCAGTGCTGGATAATAAAGTATTCCCTGCCGGGTTTTAGCCCGCTGTTCAGCATCAGCAGCGATTCCCGTTATATCGCTGCCGGGAATAAGGAAGGAATCATAAAAATCCGGAACGCCGTTAGTGGCGAAGAGGTAGCCAGCCTAAAAGGGAACATGGAATTTATACAGGCCGTCAGCTTCAGTCCCGATGGGAATTACCTGGCAGCCGCGGGTAAAAAAACCGTCAAACTCTGGGACCTCTCAAAACAAAAAGAGATCGCCTCATTCATACCTCTTACAGGCAAACAAACTATCCGGTCCGTTCGCTTCAGTCCTGATGGGCAATACCTGGCAGCCTGCGGTACGAAAGAGATAACCCTATGGGAAACATCCGGCGGAGCGGCAACCGCTGCTATAAAAGAAACCGCCCAACATATGAAGCAGGCCGGTTTTAGCCCCGACAGCCAGTACCTGGCCTGCTGGAACGATAGCGGCGTTATTAAACTTTATTTCCTTACCAACCCCGGTACCTTTAGAGTTCTGAAAACGGAAGGCGCCCCGGTCTACTCAATCTGCTTCAGCCCGGACGGTAAATACGCGGCGGCAGGAGGCGGCAGCGGCGTCGATATATGGGATATCTCGAATCGTGAGGTAGCAGCCCATCTGCCGGGAGATGATAATGACCCGGTCGTCTCGCTCTGTTTCAGCCCCGACGGCAGGTATGCAGTTAGCGGCAGCCGGAACGGAACCATCCGGATTTTTAAAATGGAAATCCCGAAAAGCACCGAGACCGCCGTCTTGAAAATCGGTGATACACCTGTGTCCGGGCTCGAATTCAGTCCTGACGGGCAGTATTTAACAGCAGGAGGCGGGGATGGGATCATCCGGGTTTGGGAAACCTACAGCGAGAAAAAAGCGCCCCTGCTGCAGGGAAGCAACGGGTTCGGTAAGTCGGTTTGTTTCAGCCCCAACGGGCAGTACCTGGCAGCCGGAGGCGACAAAACCGTCAGGGTATGGAAAACAGGCCAGGGGCGCCAGGTATTGACCTTAACCGGATTAAGCAAACCCATCAAAGTATTAGCCTTCAGTCCCGATAACAAACATATCGCCCTGGGCGGTGAGCAAACCGTCAGTTTATGGGACATATCTTCCGGTGAGCAAACCATTACACTCAAGAGTGTATTGAAAGGGCTGAACTCTATCGCCTTCGGTCCCCGGGGTAAATACCTGGCCGGAAGTGGAGATAGAGCCGTCACGATATGGGAAATCCTCAGCGGCAGCGAGGTTGCAGTTTTCTACGGAGATACCACCGGCATCGGCCCGGTCAGTTTCAGCCCCGACGGCAGGTACCTGGCTGCCGGTGACAGCAGCGGCCGGATAAAAATTCGCAACCTCTCCACCCTGGAAGTAGAGGCTGCATTAAACGATCATGACGGCAGTATTACGGCCCTGTGTTTCAGCCCGGATGGGAAATACCTGTGTTCAAGCGCGTCAAAGGATAAAGTCGTAAAACTCCGGGATTTCAGGGGCAGCCGGGAAGTGTTCGATTTAAACGGGCATAAACACGAGGTAAACGCGGTCACCTTCAGTCCGGACGGTAAATACGTCGTTTCCGCCGGTAAAACGGGCACGATAAAAATATGGGATCTATCCAGGAAAGAAGAGCTCGCCACCCTGCGAGGCAGTAGTGAGCCGGCAGCAGCGTTGGATTTCAGCCCGGAGGGCAAATACATCGCGGCAGGGTACGGTGATAATATCAGGATATGGGATTTCGCCTATTTTTTAAACTACCTCAGCTTTGACCTATCGTATCCCTATGATGTCGAAGATGTCAGGCAGTTGTTAACCGGGGTGGAGAAGGAGACCGGCTTCGTGTTGGACGGTATCCGTCCGGTTACCCCCGAGAATGCCTATACCTATTATAATAAAGGAGAAACCTATCTTGAGAATAAAGAATATCACAAAGCGGTCGCCGCTTATAAAAATGCAATAGCATTGTCCCCAGATTACACCGCAGCCTGGTACGAGTTAGGGGTAGCTCTGCGCCGGACAAAAGAATTCGGCGAAGCGGCGGAGACGCTGCGGCAGGCAATAAAACTAAAACCCCGCTCCCCTAAAGCCTGGTATGAATTGGGCGTCGCTTACCGGCAGAAGGGAGAATATGACAGGGCCGTCGCAGCCCTGCAAAAAGCCATCGAGTTAAAACCTCTTTCCGCAAAAAGCCACTGTGAATTGGGGAGGGCTTTCGTTTTAAAAAAAGACAATAACCGGGCAATCGAGAATTTTAGAAAAGCCATCGAGATGATGCCCGAATACGAGGCGGCCTGGTACAAATTGGGACAGACCTATGACCGGACGAAAGAGTATGGTGAAGCGGTAACAGCCTTTGAAAAGGCCCTGGCCCTGGCGCCCGCGGATGAGTCGGCCTGGAACAGCCTTGGCATCACCCTCAACAAAATGAATAATTATGACAGGAGCATCCAGGCATTCAAACGGGCGGTGGGATTAAATCCCGAGTTTGCCGCGGCCTGGAATAACATGGCAATCACCTATCGCAGTAAAGGAGACTATCAAAAAGCCGTCGAAAACCACATGCGGGCAGTGGATGTAAATCCCGCTTACGACTTAGCCTGGGATGCCCTGGGTAATACCTATAATACGAATAAGGAATACACGAAAGCCATCGCCGCATACAAAAGGGCCATTAAAATCAATCCCCGTTCCTGGAGTTCTTACGGTAATATCGGTTTTATATATATAATAAAGGAGGAATACGATAAAGCCATCGACGTGTTTGAAAAAACCGTGCAGATTAATCCCGGTTTTTTTGCCGCCTGGAACAGCCTGGGGGATTTATATGCTCGTGGAGGAGAGTATAAAAGCAGTGTGAATGCCTATTTAAAAGCAGTAAAGATGAGACCCAACGATAACGACGTGCGCAATAGCTTAGGAAAAAGTTACTATTTAAAAGGCGGTTACAGCGATTCCATGAAACAGTTTCGCAAGGCCGTCGAACTTAATTCCAAAAATTTTTCCGCCCATTTCCACATCGCTTTAACCTACTTAGCCCAGAAAAAATTCGAGGATGCTTTTGATTATTATCTCAAGGTGATGGAACGTTTACGGCCCGACAAAGAATACATATCTACTGCCATAAAAGATATCGACAAATTGCTGGCAAAAAATCCCGATTACAATTTTGCCTATTTAGTGCGCCGGTTTTTGTATAACAAAGCCGGAGATAAAACCAGGGCGAGAGAAGACTTAGAACGGTTCATCAATTTCATCAAATCAAGCAAAGGAAAGTAAGTCTATTCTTTTTTTTCTTCCGCCTTTTCCGGTTCTTCCCCGGTTTTGCTTTCTACCTTCGGTTCGGCAGATAATGTCTCACGAACCGGCTCGGTAGAAGCCGGGGTAACTGCAAAAGAGAGAGCATATAATATTATACCTACGATACAAACCGTTCCCGCCACTGCTATTACCGGGGAGAACAATTGGTCGAATACTACGGACATCAAACCGCCGATTTTTTCCAGGGCCATCTCCTGGAATTGGATCGAGATTTCGTGTGAATAGTCATAGGGGGCCCAATGTAATGCTAAGGGTACGATTTTTTTCGCGAAAATAGCCATGCCTAAGGGGATGAGACCGCCGATGATGGTTGTGACCCCGGTCCACTGCAGGAATCCCTGCCTGGAGGAAGCGCCGATTAGCGCACCGATTGCGATGAAGGCAGCCGGTATTAAGAAAAGAAGATAGGTCAATGAGACCACGGTTCGTGCGGTGCTAAAACCGCGGGGAAAGAAACGGGCACCTTCAAAGATATCGACTTCATCGGGAATATCGTAGTCAATATTGCGTCTCCACTCGTCCAATGCTTCCGAAACGATAAGCGGATCGGGTTGACAGGCCGGCAGCGAATCAAACAGGTCATCATCCACATCGCTGTCCTGCCAGGCCTCAACCTGGTCCAAATCACAGGGAGGGAATTTTTTCAACAGGTTCATAATATAGAGATCGATCGCTTTGTGCTGCAGGGCCTCTTTCAAGGGTATCATGTTGAGGGTTATTTGTTTCGCTTCCATTTCCCCTCTTAATATATCCCCGACATCCTGTAGGGAAGCGGACAATTCGTTTTGCATCCAGCCTAACAGTCCAATCTCCTCCATCAGTTCCTTGGGTGAAGTGCCGGCCTCGTTTATGGCTTTTAACCAGGCCCGGGCATTTTCATTGGTTGTAAAATCCTCCTCCTGCATGGCCTCAAGCATATCATCCACAAATTGGGGTACTTCGGCGATAAACTCCCGGGGCATGTCGGAAAGAAATTCGGGAGAAACGACTGCTTTTGTTATTCCCACCGCCCAGATGATACCGAAAAGAATCGGTAAAGCAAAAAACAGTATGATTAACACACCGGTGATCTTTCTTACTGAATTCATAGTTTTGCTCCTGGTTTGAATTTCGTGCAAACCGAGAATTCATCTCTTACGACTGCTTTTAAGAAGCAGTGCCGGTTTTGTCTCACAAAAAAACGAATCCTCTTTATCATAAACGTATTGTAATAAAAAAAGTTCCGGTTTGCAAGAAAAATAATAGTAAACGTCCAGTTCCGGGAATTGGAATATAAATAATAGTTGTCCCCGGAAAGGTGCATCCCTACTTTTTTTATTTTTTTAAAAAAAAGTGTTGAAAATTTTTAAT
>JAGLQA010000206.1 GCA_023137075.1 Candidatus Aminicenantota bacterium | reverse complement strand
GCTGTAACTATTAATATACGCTTCGTCGTATGAGATGGTTATATAACGAGTTATATTTCCCAACCTTGACGAATTGGGCTATTTATGTTATTTTTCTGCTATGAGCAATATAATTTCTATCGTTACACTCTTTGTCGGCATACTGTTTGCCGTTTCGGTTCATGAAGCGGCTCACGGCTGGATGGCGGAAAAGTTTGGCGACCCCACTGCCAGGCTGCAGGGAAGAATTACCTTAAATCCCATTCCCCATATCGATCTTGTGGGGAGTATTCTTGTCCCTATCGCCCTGATCATAATCGGGAAAATTACAGGCAGTTTGTTTCTTTTTGGCTGGGCCAAACCCGTGCCGGTGAATCCCTACAACCTGAGGAATCCGAAAAAAGATAACATGTTTATTGCCGCGGCCGGGCCCCTGTCCAATCTATTGACCGCTGTAATCGGCATTATCCTCTTTGTGCTTTTCAAAACGGTGCTGGTAAAGGTAACTGTCCTGGCAATGCTTCTGCTTAATGTAATTATCACCAGCATTATTCTTGCCGTTTTAAATTTGCTGCCTATTCCGCCATTGGACGGTAGCCACATTGTGGAGGGTATGCTGAAAGGGGAGGCGTTATATACCTATCAAAAAATCAGACCCTATGGTTTTATCATTCTAATAGTGCTGCTTTATATCGGGATTTTAGATGTGATTCTCATGCCGATTATGAATTTCGTATTTAGAATACTTGGAGGATAATCTTGAACCAAAAGAAAATTGTAATGAGTGGCGTTCGACCAACCGGGTTACCGCATTTGGGAAACTGGGCCGGTGCGTTTAAGAATTGGGTAGATCTCCAGGAAGATTACCAGTGCTACTATTCCATCGTGGATTGGCATGCTTTAACCAGCGAATATCAGAATACCAAAAATATACGGCCCGATGTCCGGAATGTATTGCTCGACATGCTGGGCGTGGGCATCGATCCGGAGCGAAGCGTGGTGTTTTTGCAATCGGAGATAAAAGAGATTGCCGAACTTTTCCTGCTGTTTGCCATGTTCACTCCCTTAGGCTGGCTGGAGCGGGTGCCCACCTTTAAAGAACAGCAGAAAGAATTAAAAGAAAAGGATTTGAATACCATCGGTTTTTTAGGATACCCGCTGCTGCAAACCATAGACATCATTATCGTCCGGGCAAATATCGTGCCCGTGGGTGAGGACCAGGTGTCCCACTTAGAATTGGCCCGCGAGATTGTCAGGCGGTTTAATAACCTGTACGGAAACTATTTTCCCGAACCCATCGAGTTCCTGACTCCCATCCCCAAACTGCCGGGACTCGACGGCCGCAAGATGAGTAAGAGTTATGACAACACTATCTGTCTTTCCGACAGCGCCGAAACCGTGGACAAAAAAATCAGGCCCATGAAAACGGATACACGGCGCATGAGGCGCAGCGATCCCGGTGTGCCCGACGATTGCCCGGCATTCGATTTTCATAAATGTTTTTCCTCCGAAGAAGAGAGAAAAGAAATTGTAGCGGGCTGCACCACCGCGTCTATCGGCTGCATCGACTGCAAGAAAATCCTGATTAAGAATTTGAATAATCTACTCGATCCCTTTCGGGAACGGAGGAAAAAGTATGAAAGCATGCCGGTCGAAGATATCCTTGAAAGCGGAATAAAAAAAACCAGGGAAGTTGCTAAGCAAACCATCGCGGAAGCCAGGGAACTCATGAAAATATAGAATTAACTGCGGTCCCTTTTTCGGAATACGGTTGCTTACACCACGGGATTCATGGTATAATAATTTTTAGAAATTCTAATATTTAATAAAATGGAATCGGAATTATATCAAATTCAAACCGAGTTTTTTGAAGGCCCTCTCGATCTATTATTATACCTGATTAAAAAGAAAAAAATGAATATAATGGATGTGAAGATTTCGGAGATCACCGGCGAATACCTATATTACCTGAAAAATACCCAGGGGATAAACCCGTCCAGGGAAGGGGATTTTTTAATGACCGCTTCCACCCTGATTTACATAAAATCCAGGTCACTGCTGCCGAGACCGGAGATTTTACAGGAGGAATCACCGGAGGATAAGCTCAGGCAAACCTTGATCGAGTATGAAAGGGTACAGAAGATTTCCCGGCTGTTGAAAGAGCTCGAAGGCGCAGAGATCCTGCTGTGGAAAAGGGAAGAAATTGTTGAGAATTTTGATAGCAAAGAATTCGATATTGAAAGCATTTCTCCTTTTCAATTAGCTGAAGTTTTCCTGAATATCGTGAAACGGAAAGAAAGGGAAGAATTTCTTTATATCGAAACGAAAAATTACTCGGTTGAAGAAAAACTGAAGGAAATACTGGCACTTTTAGATGAGAACGGTTACATTAATTTTAGTGAATATGTAAAAAAGCTTGACTCTATAGAAGAAATCCTGGTTAGTTTTTTTACACTGCTGGAAATGATTAAACAGCAAATGGTAATGGCGATTCAAAAAAGTTTGTTTGATTCGATCTCCGTGTGGAAAAACGATGGAGAAACAGTAGTTCAATGAGAGATGAAAGAGAAGAGTTCCTGGATCTGGAAACGACAGATGGCAAAATTGCCTTTCTCGAAGCGGTCCTGTTCGTATCGAAAGAACCGGTAAAACCGGAAAAAATCATGAATTTCTTGAACATACGGGATGTTGGAGATTTTGAGAAACTGATGGTAGAAATGGATGACCGGTGCCGGAAGAGTGACCGGGGTATCATTATAAAGAGATCCGGGGGTGGGCTGCAGTTTTCTACAAAGCAGGTCATGCATGATTATTTGAAGGATTTTTTCACCAAACGAATGTCCGCGAAACTAACTATCCCCTCTCTCGAAACACTCTCGATCGTCTCGTACAAGCAGCCGGTTACGATTGCCGAGATATCGGATTTACGGGGAGTCAATTCAGTGGGGCCGGTTAAAAACCTGCTGCAGAAAAAATTGATCAAAATTTCCGGCAGAAAGAAAGTCCCCGGTCTGCCTGCTCTCTATTCGACAACAAAAGAGTTTTTACTTTATTTCGGTTTAAACGATCTTTCTGAGTTGCCGTCCCTTGAAGAGTTAACCGAGATGTTCGAAGAGAAGGAGCAGCCTTCTCTATTTCTGTAAATGGTGGTATTGCTTTTTTGAATAAGGAGATTAACATGAAGAATTTGATTAATCCCAAGGTGCTTGATTTGACACCCTATCAACCGGGAACACCAGTGGAAGAGATACAAAGAAAATATGGTTTAAAAAGAGTTATCAAATTAGCCTCCAATGAGAATCCACTCCCCATTCCGCAAAACGTTGCGGACGCTATCATCGGGGAGTTAGGTTCGCTGAGCGGCTACCCCGATTCCGACAGTTACTATTTAAGGGAGAAGATAGCGGCATATAATCGTGTCGACCGGGATAATGTGATTGTGGGAGCCGGTTCTGTCGAGTTAATCAGGATGATTGCGAAATGTTTCTTAAAACCGGGCGAGAGGGTGCTTACATCCGAGAAAACCTTCCTGATGTACCGGGTTGCCGCCATAGAGGAGGGGGGTAAAGAGGCTTTTGTCGAAGCGCCGATGGATGAGGCATTTAAATATGATCTTGAAAACCTTTATCGACTGCTTGATGAACGAATAAAAATTATATTCATAGCCAATCCCAATAACCCCACCGGCACATTGCTTTCAAGAAAGGAAATTTATGATTTTATAGAAAGAGTTCCGGAAGATACGATCATTGTCCTTGATAATGCCTATCATGAATTCGTGGGCAACCTCGATGATTATCCGGATGGGATCGAGGCGGCTGTTAATAGGAAAAATGTAATCGTGCTGCGCACATTTTCCAAAATATATTCCCTGGCCGCCTTAAGAGTCGGCTACGCGATTGCGAACCGGAAGATTATTTCTTACTTAGGCCGGGTAAAAGCGCCCTTTAATGTCACCCGGGTGGCCCAGGCCGCGGCAGTGGCTTCTCTTGAGAATGAAGATTTCAGGAACAAATCTTTGAAATTAAACGAAAAAAGCCGGAGAAAGTTATTTAATCAACTGCAGGACCTTGGGTTAAAGGTTATCCCTTCGGAAACCAATTTTCTCCTTTTTTTCCCCGAAGCCGACGTGACTGTGTTGAATGAACGGCTGCTGCAGGATGGCATTATTCTCAGACCAATGGGAGCCTTTGGCGTTACGGATGGAATGAGGGTGTCTGTCGGTCTGGAAGAAGACAACGATTATTTCATAGAAAGATTGAGAAAAAACCTAAACGAGATGAAACAATAAATTCGTCCGCGAATTGACCCGAATGATTTGCTAATATATCTTTTACTATAGCCGTTTCAATTTTTTCATTGTTTCTAAGTACTTTTCCGTCTCTTTTTTAATGACGGGTGAAAGTAATATTATGGCAATCAAATTCGGAATCGTCATAAAGGTAATTACCATGTCGACAAAATGCCATACTAAGTCGATTTTACCCAAAGCCCCAAGGAAGACAAAAAATCCGTAAACATAGCGGTAGGGTTTAATAGATTTATTGCCAAAAAGATATTGGGCTGCCCTGGTTCCATAGTAGGACCAACTGATTATAGTAGAAAAAGCAAAAAGAATCAGTCCCCCTGCTACAACATGCTTACCCCAACCTACGAGTCCGATTTGGGCAAATCCCCTGGTAAACCCTTCGACAGTCATTTCAACACCCTCTTTACCACATTCCCATGCACCGGTAAGTATAATAACAAGAGCAGTCATCGTACAAATGATCAGGGTGTCGATAAAAGGTCCCACAGATGCGACAAAACCTTCTCTAACCGGGTATTCTGTTTTCGCGGCAGCATGGGCAATGGCTGCGGAACCCTGGCCCGCCTCGTTGGAAAAGAGACCTCGCCTCACACCCCATACCAGCGTCATGATAAAAACAGAGCCGGCAAACCCTCCTGTCATGGCTGTCCCGGTAAATGCGTCATGAACAATCAACGACAGGGCGGCAGGGATTTTCCCGGCAAAAGCTATAATAACGGCTAAGGCCCCGATAAAATAAAGGGCAGCCATAAATGGAACCAGTTTTGAGGTGACTTCCGCGATTCTTTTTATTCCACCGACAATAACAAGTAAAACGAGTGCGGTGATGAATATTCCGGAGGTGAATGTGGAAATATTATAATTGGTGTGTAAAACGTCCGACATAGAATTTGACTGCGCCATGTTGCCGGTTCCCAGTGAACACAAGATGGCTGCGCCGGCAAAAACCACGGCAAAAATTTTTGCAAAGGGGCCGAGTTTATCTTTCAGGCCGTGTTCCATATAATACATAGGACCGCCGGACATGGAGCCATCTTCATTGATTTTCCTGTATTTGCAAGAAAGGGTGCATTCTGCAAATTTTAGGATCATGCCTAAAAAACCGGTTACCCACATCCAGAATATTGCACCGGGCCCGCCCCAGTAGATGGCCAGGGCAACGCCGACGATATTCCCGGTGCCCACTGTTGCGGACAAAGCGGTCGTAAGGGCCCTGAAGTGGTTGATGTCTCCGGTGTCTTCTTTCTTGTCGTATTTACCACCGATAACGGCCAGCGAATGTGGGAGTTTTTTTAAGTGCAGGAACTTTAAATAAATAGTAAAAAAAATGCCGGTAGGTACTAAAAATATTAAAAGTAGGAACCCGCCCACATAATCGTTATATATTACGATACCGCTGTCGATAACATGAAAGAATTTTCCCAGGGCATTATAGATAGAATTTAGAATTTCATTCATAATTAACCTCGGTTTCGATTGTAATTTAAATTCATACTATTTTCTCACTCCCGGGTGGAGAGAGATAAGTATATTACAAAAGTAAACAATTTTATAACTTATAACGGTAGAAATGTCAAGGAATTCTTT
>JAGLQA010000205.1 GCA_023137075.1 Candidatus Aminicenantota bacterium | reverse complement strand
GCGCTGACATTCAACGCTTTTGCGACGATCACGGGTTCCGCCCATGACATGAAGGCTAACGGCTGGGCGCTTACCGAAATTTGCGCCGTATGCCATACCCCTCATAACGCAGTGGCCACAACTGATGCTCCGCTGTGGAGTCATACGTCAACCGTTACAGTTTTCACCCCCTATGGCAGCGGCTACGACATGGAAGCCGCTGTAGGTCAACCTACCGGTATCTCCCTGATGTGCCTCTCCTGCCACGACGACACTATAGCTCTCGATGCGTTTGTGGGCGCCGGCGCCCCTGCTTCCGGCACCATATCTGTCGCCTATCCCGCTACAACAGCCGCTTTGGGCACCGACTTAAGGTATACCCACCCGGTCTCCTTCAACTACGCGGCGCACCAGGCTACTGATGGTGAACTGTTCGCTACCAATGCTTCTATCACCGCCCTGCTGAGTTCCACCGGAACAGTAGAATGCTCCTCCTGCCACGACGTGCATAACACTGCCAACATCGCCCCCCTGCAGCGGATGAGCAACGTCAACAGTGCACTCTGCCTGACCTGCCACGACAAATAGTCAGAGCAATTCAAAGCGCAAAGCTCAAAGGTTAAAATTTTCGATAGGTTTAACAACCTGTCAAAGAAATCATAAAAGGCTCCCCTGCAGGGGAGCCTTTTATTGATATGCGAAAAACAACTTGATAATCACCAGGGAGTTCCGGAAGAGCTCCATTCGGATCATCCCTTTAATAATATGGGAAAATTTGGTATAATCTTCTATGTATACAAAAAATAAACCCAAGCAATACAAAGAGTATAGTTACATGAAAAAAGTTAAATATTTATCGTTATTGTTCCTTATTTTTACCCTGTGCTGCAGCGTTCCCGGCAAGGTTAAGACAGGCCCGGGAAAAGGTAACGACTATATCTTTTACCCACCCCTGCCCGAAGCGTCCAGGTACCAGTACCTGAAAACCTTTTCTACCTCTGCTGATGTGAAGAAAAAAAAGAGCAAATTTTTCAGATTTGTGGCCGGTGCGGAGCAGGAAAAGCCTATGGCAATAAGAAAAGCCTACGGCGTAGAAATATACGCTGGGGTAATGTATGTATGCGATTTCTCCAGCGGCGTGGTCATGATTTTCGATATTAAAAACCGCTCTTTCGGTTATTTCGGACAGTCGGGCAGCGTTAAACTGCTGAAGCCTATCAACCTGAAGATCGACAAGGAGAACAGAATCGTCTATGTGGCCGATATGGGACGCAAACAGGTTGTAGCTTTTACACTGAAAGGTAAACATGTTAAATCCTTCGGCAAAGAGGGACAGTTTTCTCCTTCCGACGTGGACCTTCATGAAAACAAACTTTTTATTTGCGATGTCAAAGGGCATATGATACATGTGCTGGATAAGGACAGCGGTGAAACCATGTATACTTTCGGCAAGCCGGGCAGTTCCGAAGGCGAACTGTTTCATCCAACTAATATTTGTATCCGGGATGAACGGCTCTATATTTCGGAGACCACCAATTTCCGGGTTTCGATTTTCGACCTGCAGGGAAAATTTGTTACTATGTTCGGCGAGTTGGGCAAACAACGGGGTAACTTTACCCGTAACAAAGGGGTGGCGGTTGACAGGGAGGGCCGCATTTACGTGGTAGACGCCGCCTTCCAGAATGTGCAGGTGTTCAACCCCGAGTTTAAGCTGCTGCTCTTTTTCCTGAGCGGTGGTTTAGAGAAACACAATGTCTACCTGCCGGCCGGCATAGCCATCGATTACGACAATATAGAATATTTCAAGGGCTATATACACCCGAAATTCAAAGCAGAATACCTGCTCTTTGTAACGTCAAATTTCGGGTTAAATAAGGTAAATGTATATGCGTTCGGCAGCTATCGGGAATAAATGGATTCTTCTTTTTTTGTTCTTTTTATTAACCGCTTGCAGTGTTAAGAAAAATTACAAAATATTATCGCTTGTCTTCGATGGTGTCCCCAAACCGGGCTCCGAAAAAAAAATAATCCCTGCAAACCAACCGCAAAAGCCCGGAGAAATAAAACGGGAAAGGGAAGTGACCGTCATGCTTTCGTCCCACCCGGCCTTTAAGGAGAGGAAATGTGGTGATTGTCACGATACGGGCCGGGCGAACCTTTTAAAAAAAGAGCGGAACGATATCTGCTACTCCTGCCATAAGAAAGAAAAATTTGCAGGAGACTATCTCCACGGCCCCATAGCCGTGGGAGAATGTTTGACCTGCCATCTGCCCCATGAATCGAAGTATGAACGTTTATTGAAAAGCAAAGACAAGAAGGCATGCTTCGATTGTCATGATGAGGCAGACCTGACGAAGATCGAACAGCACGAAGAAAAAGAGGACCGCACCTGCCTCTCCTGCCACCTGCCTCATGCCGCGAACAACAAATTTTTCCTGAGAAAAAAATAACCATGATTAAGTTGAATTTCCTCAGAAAAACTTTACGCATATTATTGTTACTCTCTTCTTTTCCCGGTTATGTGTATTTGCACGCGGCAGATGAGTTTCAATGGATTCGTTTTAACGATTGGTCCGGTTTTCTTACTTTTAATTACCAGGCTACCGCCGAAAAAAGTTACTTAGAAGATGAAATCAAGAGCGATATTTCCCGCGGTTTTTTCGAGGGTGGCTTCCAACTAACGACCAGGGGCTCCATCTATCACCCCAACCTGTTGAGCTTCAATGTAAGCGCCAACATTATGGGGAACAGGACCAAAAACGTCATCTTTTCCGAGGCGGACGTCAATAATTCAATTAATAATTCCTATAATATCCGGATGCTCTTTTTAAAAAAAAAAAAGATAAACCTGGAACTATTTACCGAGAGTAATTTTCTTACCGCGGATCGCCGTTTTTTGGGCCGGTTTTTTACCGACTATAAGAATACGGGGGCGCTTGTATCGGGCGGCACCAGGCTTTTCCCTTTTAAACTCCTGCTGCAGAGGATGCGCAACTCAACCCAGGGGATTGCTTTTTATGAACGGGATGAGACGAGTAAGGATGTGGATTTTAGAGTCACCCTCTTCAAAAAAAAACAGTCCGGTTCGATTTTTACCTTTAAAAGTAAAGATTATACGGAAGCTATTCATAATGTAAGTTACGATTCCATGGAAATGCTGGCCGACTTCCGGCTCAGTTACGGTTTAAAAGGTTCGAGTAATGTGTTTGCCACGTCAACCTACAACAAGATGAGCGGGAACTACGATTTTGAAATTTTTCGTATCCTTACCAATAATCGCCACTTTTTCCATGAGAGACTGTACATAGGCGGCGACTACGAATTGGTAAAAGATTACACTCTGGAGCGTGACACCACGGAGCAAAGATCCAAAGTAAGGTTGAACCACCGCTTGTTCGAGAGTTTAGAGTCCGAGATTTTTGTGGGTGGGCGGTTCGAGAATTCCACTTATCAAAGCAGGGATACTTTTTCCAGGGGATTTTCCCTGAATTACCGCAAGAAGATACCCACAGGCAGTTTGAACTTTTCGTATTACCGGGATGATTGGAATTCCAGTTTTACCTCTCGCAGCGATATCGCCACCGCGGTTGAAAAGCATATATTCGATTTTTCCGAAATTATTACCATTACAAGAGTAGGCGTTGATCCCCTTTCGATAATCATCACTGACAGCAGTTACTCCCAGGTATATATCCTGGACGTGGATTACCAGGTAGATGTGATCGATAATGCGGTTATCATTACCAGGCTGCCTGGGGGGAATATCCCGGAAAACGGCTGGGTGACGGTGAACTATTCATACCTGACCTTTCCCGATTTCGACATGAACTCCGATATCTCTTTATTGGACGCCCATGTGATTTTCTTGAAATATTTTAGACTTTTTTACCTGAGAAAATCCAGGCAACATCATATTTCGTCCCAGTTTTTAGTGCCCCCTTTTGAAAGTTTCACTAAGGATTCCGTGGGCATAAAAATCGACAGCCGCTTCTTGAGAGCCGAGTACTCCCGGGAGCAGCGCAGCTCTTCACTAACTTTCGGCCAGAAGGGATGGCATTTCAGGGCTAACTTATCATACAAATTTTTCAAACGCTTACTGGTTTCCTGTTATGTATCCTTCAATTATATGAAATACGTGGATAACTTATACTATACCCGGTTCAACGCCATTACCGGCAATATAACATACAATCCCACGCGGAAGCTGAATGTGCGGGCCATGCTGCGCGTACTCAAATTCGAAACGCCCGAGTATTTACGCAGCAGGACCAGTATCCTGGTCAGGGCGCAGTGGACCATCAACCGGCTGATACTGGAATTTTTATACGAGCATATACTGGAGAGTTACGACCTCAGCGATAGGCTGCATGATTATTTCAGCCTGGTGATAAGGAGGAGGTTTTGAAAACCGGCGCCGTGCTTTTCCTGTTAACGCTTTTTCTTCTCCCATTCGCAGGGGTGCGGGCCCAGTCTGTTGAATTGGTGGGCACCATCAGTTTCCAGGACAGTGGGGAGCAAAAAAAATCGCTCAAAACTTTTATTTTCGGTAGAAAAAAAAGGAAACCCGTCAACCCCTGTGCTATCTGCCGGGTAAATGCCGAATTTATATGCGTCACCGACAGCGTCAACGGCGCTGTGCTGCTGATCGATAAGCAGGGGAAAGTAAAAAAAAGAATCACCAGGATAAAAGGGATTAATTTTCTTTCGCCGGTTTGCGCCTGCATGGACGACCTGGGCAGCCTGTACGTTGTGGACTCCGCCCAGGGCGGGGTGGTTCGTTTTGACAGCAGTTTCAAATTCCAGGAGGTGTTTATTGCTCCTTTAGACCGGCGCATCACCGCCATGGCATTTGGAAAGGACCATTTCTACTGCGTGGATACGCAGAATCACCAGGTGCTCTGTTTTGACCGCGTTGGGCAGTTAAAATTTTCCTTCGGTAAAAGGGGTGTATCGGAAGGTGAATTTAATTTCCCTACTCATATAACCACAGGTAAAGAATATGTCTATATCACCGATGCCATGAACTTCCGCGTACAGGTTTTCGATTTTAAGGGCCGTTTCATCCGGGTTTTCGGCACTCATGGCCGGAGAGGCGGAAATTTTGCCAAACCCAAAGGAATCGCTGTAGATAGGGAAGGACACATTTTTGTTGCGGACTCCATGTTCGACAATGTACAGATATTTGATATAAAAGGAGAATTTCTCTATTTTTTTGGCGGTCCCGGACAGGAGAATGGGCAATTCTGGATGCCCAGCGGTGTCATGGTAGACACAGACGATACCATCTGGGTGGCCGATACTTATAACCACCGTTTACAAATTTTTAGATTGGTGGAGGAATCAAAATGAAACGTTTTATTTTGCTCATAATGATTGCCTGCTGGTTTACCATACCGGTCTCTGCCGGCAGCATTAAACGTACCAAACATAACTTATCCTACGGCAATATTCGCGGGGATATCAAGTCCAGCGAGACCTCTATGATCTGTATCTTCTGCCATACCAGCCATGGGACTGCGTCCAAGGCTCCGCTCTGGAACCGGGAAGACGGCGAAGCGATCTATACTCTTTACGACAGCACTACCCTCTATTCCTTACCGGGCCAGCCGAACGGCACTTCCAAGATGTGCCTTTCCTGTCATGACGGCACTGTGGCTTTAGGCCGGGTTTTACACCGAAAAAAAGAATTTGCCATGTTAAAGACCAGTATGGGCCGCATCCCAAAGCACAGGCGCAGCCACTTAGGCAGTGATCTTTCCGACGACCATCCCATCTCTTTCGATCCCGCCCCGGCAGTAGCCACTTCTCCCGAATTAATGCACCCGCCGGCAAAGGACTTAGTGCGTTACGATAAGAGCGGGCTGTTGCAGTGCACCACCTGTCACGATCCCCACAACGACGACTTAGGCCATTTCTTAGTGAAAAGTAACCGCAGCGCCGCGTTGTGTAAAAGCTGTCACGATATTACTGGTTATAACGGGGTTTCCAGCCATGATATTTCCTCCAAAACCTGGAACGGGCAAGGCCGGGATCCCTGGCCGCACACCAATTTTTCAACCGCTGCGGAAAATTCCTGCATGAACTGCCACCGCACTCACGCAGCCAAAGGGAAAGAGCGTTTACTCAGCACCGACTTAGAAGAAGAGGTTTGTTTTTCCTGTCACGACGGCAGTACGGCCAAAGACATCCGGAGCGATTTTTATAAACTCAGCAAACATAATGTGTTTGCTTTCCAGGGGGTGCATGATCCCACGGAAGACATTAAAACAGCCCCCCGGCATGTGGAGTGCGTCGACTGCCACAACCCCCATTCCACCAATAGTATGAACGCCACTGCTCCCGGTGTGAGCGGGAGTTTACGCAATGTCAGCGGGATTACGATTTCGGGGAACAAGATAAAGCAAGCTATCTATGAATATGAAATATGTTTGAAATGCCATGGTGAAGATATTTACCATATTCCTTCCCCGGCAGAACGGATGTTTTCCTCTACTGCCAATATCAGGGCGGCATTCCAGCCCACCAATGCCAGTTTTCACCCAGTAGCCGCCCGGGGGAAAAACAGTACCGGGAATTATACTCTTTTGCCGGAGTACATGCCCGGGTCGTCGAGAATATACTGCAGCGACTGTCACGGCAGCGATTCCGGTTTAAAAGGCCCTCATGGCTCGTCTTACGAATTTATACTGGAGAAACAATACGTCACCAGCGATTATTCACATTGGTCCAGGGAAAATTACGCCCTCTGTTATAAATGCCACAATGCCGCCGCCCTGTTTAACGAGAATACCGGCAGTTTCCCGCTGCATGAAAAACATGTGCGGGATCAAAACACCCCTTGTTCGGTCTGTCATGACCCCCACGGTTCCCCCCATTATATCGGCCTACTCAACTTCGATTTAAACGTGGTTTTTCCAAATAGGATCGGCGAGTTAAAATTTGAAATCCTCGGCAGCAAAGGTTATTGTTACTTAGAGTGCCACGGCAGGGAGCATACACCTTTGTATTATGACAGAAGATAATTTAAATAAAAGCGATGAAAAACAGGAGTATCGAACCATGTTGCTAAAAATAAAATTTTTAATTTGTCTTACCTGCTGTGTTTTGCTTCCCTTTCGCGGCAGCGCTGAAAATTGTATCACCGCCGACTGCCATCAAAATTTCAAAAAGATAAAGCACATGCATGCCCCGGCGGAAGATGATTGTACTGCCTGTCACCAACAAAGCGGCAAACATGACTTTACTCTTGAAAAGGGTGACAAGCTTTGTTTCCAATGCCATGATAAAGACACGGAGGGCAAACATGTCAGCCAGGAGATACCCGCATTCGGCTGTTTGGATTGTCACAACCCCCACGGCGGCAGCAAAGCTCTTTTAAAAGCGAAACGGGTAGATTCGATATGTTATGAATGTCATGACTCCATGAATAAGAAAGTTATACATAAACCGATGACCGATGGGGACTGCAGCGCTTGCCATGGCTTTCATTCAGCGGAAAATCCCGACATACTAATCGCACCGAAAAAAAAAGTTTGTCTTAAATGCCATACCGATAAGGACTTCTCCGGGGGGAAACGCTATATGCATGACTGTCTCAAGAGAGGCTGTGATGCCTGCCATGATTCTCATTCTTCCGATTATCAATTCCAATTGCTTACCACGCCCGGTAAAATCTGTGTCAAGTGTCACGAGGAGTTAATTGAAAAGTCCGACCAATGCAGGTTTCAACACCCCATCCTGAAGCAGAAAAACATTTGTCTGAATTGTCATAACGCCCACGGCTCGCTGCACAAGCACATCTTGAAAGCGGTGCCCCTTAATCTTTGTCTGGATTGCCACAAGGAGCCGATAAAAGGGCCGGGTGGAAGAATATACGACATTTATGAATTGATAGCGAAAAGTCCCTATAAGCATGGCCCCATCCGGGAAGGGAATTGTTCCGGCTGTCATGGTCAACACGGCTCCAACTATTATAAAACTCTCAGGCACGCGTACCCGGCGAAATTCTACACCTCCTTTGATGCAAAAAAGTATGCCCTCTGTTTTTCGTGTCACAAAAGCACTCTAACTACGGTCGAGAAGACCACCACTCA
>JAGLQA010000204.1 GCA_023137075.1 Candidatus Aminicenantota bacterium | reverse complement strand
ACCGGGGTGAGCCGCGATATGAGAAGGGTGTCCATGGTCTGCTGCTCCTTTTCCCGCACAATGGAGACCGAGGTTAAAAACAGGGTGAGAATGGTGAGTAATAGAGCGACAATACCGGGCCCCATATAATTGATGCTCTTCAACTCCGGGTTAAAGCGGATCAGGGGTTTGCTCTTTACCGGCAGGGCTAAACCATGCTTTTCCATATCATCTAAAATAAACTTTTTTATTATACCGTTAAAATATCCGGCGGCAATGGCAGAGGTATTGGAATCGATGCCGTCCATCAAGACCTGGATTTCCGGGTAGTGCAGGGTATTCCTGCTTTTTGAAAGGGGGTCGCGAAACACAATGATCGCCTTTACTTTTCCCCGTTTCAAAGTCTCTATGTGATCTTTGTCCTGATCGGAAATATTTCTAACGTTGAACAGGGGCGTGCTGTTGATTCGGTTAATGATTTTATAGGCTGCCTTGTTTTTCGACAGGTTGACAATCTCCACCGGTATATTGGTGATATCGGTTTGCACCACGTATCCCAGCACAATGATCTGCAGGATGGGCGCGATAAAAATCAAGGGCAGCAGTTCCTTCTGGCGAAGGATCTCGATAAACTCTTTTTTTACTAAGTAAAATAGTCTCATTTTGACCTCTTCCTGTCGCGGGTAAATTTGGCCATGGCCAGTGCCAGTAAAACAACGCTGAAAATAACCATGGCCGCACCTTCGGTGAGAAAATGCTTCAATTCGGCGCCTTTCAAAACCACACCGCGAATGATCCGTAAAAAATAGGTGGCCGGGACGATGTGTGAAATTCCTTGCAGCACCGGGCCCATGGAATCCAGGGGGAAGATAAAACCGGACAGCATGATGGATGGCAGCAGGGTGGCCAACAGGGTGGCCAGCATGGCCACTTTCTGGTTGGGAGCGGCGGTTGATACTAAAATACCGAAGGAAAGACCGGTGATAATATAGATGAGGGAGAAGAAAAACAGGACCAACAGATCGCCTTTGATGGGGATGCCGAACCAGAAGCGGGCAAAAAACAAGATCAGGCCGCCGGAAACCAGGGAGACCAGGATATAGGGGATGGTTTTACCGATGATGATTTCCGGGGATTTGAGCGGGGAGATAAATATCAGGTCGATGGATCCCGACTCTTTCTCCCGCGCGATGCTCAAGGACGTCAGGAGCGCTGAAATCATGAGCATGAGCAGCGCAACCAGCCCGGGAATGAAAAAAAACGAACTTTTTATTTCCGGGTTAAAATGGATGGTGGTGTTGATTTTCAACATTTTTTTTATATCCCGGAAATCGGATATAAAATCTAAAACGACTAATTCATTGTACTGATAGACTAAGTTGGCTACATTGGAATCGCTGCCGTCGATGATGATACCAATCTCGGTTTGGCGACCTTCCCGCAGTTTTTTCGAAAAATCCGCCGGGATAATAATGATCTCTTTCAATTCTCCCGATTTGAGCAGGCTCTCCCCCTGGCGCAGCGGATCGGAATATTCCGCCCTCAGATCCCGAACCGCGAAGTAGTGGTTGTTGGCGAATTTTTTGATTAATTTGCCGGAAATTTCTCCCCGGGAATAGTCGATGACACCGGTTTCTACCCGCTCTAAGTCGAAACTCATGGCATAGCCGTATATGAGCATCATAAATATGGGCATTATGAACACGATGGCCAAACTGGTGGGGTCCCGCAGTATATGCGCGAATTCCTTAAGGATAACGGCTTTTATTCGTTTCATGATTTGTCACCTGATCATTTATTTGAATGCTGGAAGGTTTTGTAATTTTCCGGATCACTGCTTAATATAGCGTCTTTAAACAGTTCTTCCACGGAATCTTTGTTGTGGCGCCTCTGCAGCGCACCGGGTTCACCTTCCAGGATAATATTGCCGTGGTGGATGATAATCATGCGGTCCGCATACTCCACTTCATCTAAGTTGTGAGTGCTTACCAATAGGGTCTTACCTTCTGTTTTTAGACGGTAAATCTCAAACCAGAAATTACGCCTCACTTCGGGATCGACCCCTGAGGTGGGTTCATCCAAAAAGATGATTTCCGGGTCTGTCATCAGGCAGACAAAAAGAGCCACCTTCTGCTTGATACCCGGCGGGATATCGGCGACTTTCCGCTTCAAGACGGCGGCATCGACCGATTCCCGGATTTCTGCCTGCTTCTCCCGGATCCGGACTTTGGGAAGACCGGAAATACCACCGAAAAACTCGATATTCTCCAGGGAATTGAGCAGGGGATAGAGGGAGAATTTCTGGGACATGTAGCCGGTCATCCGCTTGATTTTTTTCCGGTTTTTTTCCGCATCCATTCCCTTGATGGTCACCTGGCCGGAGGTGATTTTTAAAAGCCCGTTGAGCATTTTAATAGTGGTGGTTTTTCCGGCGCCGTTGGGCCCTAAGAATCCCAGGATTTCACCTTTTTTTATATTAAAGCTGATGTTGTTCACCGCCGTAAAATTACCGAATTTTTTGGTCAGGTTACGTACTTCGATTATATCGAACATTTAGACCCTCTCATAATAAAGATAGATGTCTTCAAGCCTGGGCTGCTCTTCTTCGATGCGCCGCGCCCGGATAAGATGGGTGTAATCCTCGTCACCGGTTTGCAAATACTTCAAATACTTCCCGCGAATGTATAGAGTGTTCCGTAACTCCGGGATGGTGTTTAACCGCTGTAACTCGTCAAAAATATTATCCCGGGGCAAAACCCGGTACAATTTTGCCGGGAAGTTTCGCTTCAGGTTAGCGATGGTATCTTTCCGGATAATCCGCCCGTTCTTTAAAAAGACGATATAATCCCCCTGCTCGGCCTCATCTAAATAGGGTGTCGAGATCACGATGGTTTTCCCCTCTGCTTTTAATTCTTCGATGATAGCGAAAAACTCGATCCGCGATAAGGGGTCCACACCGGTGGTGGGTTCGTCTAAGATAATAATTTCCGGCGCTGCCAGTAAAATAGTGGACAGGGCTAACTTCTGTTTCATGCCGCCGGACAAGGCCCCGGCCCGGCGTTTCTTAAATTGACTCATACCGGTCTTTTCCAGCAGCTTTGTCTTCCGTTCTTCTCGTTTGGCTGTCGACACATGGTAGATATCGGCAAAAAAATTCATGTTTTCTTCTACACTTAAGTCCATGTATAAGGAAAAACGTTCGGGCATGTAACCGGCGATGGATGTGATCTTCGAGTAATTCTTGCCGATCTCCTCTCCTTTAAGAAAAATCTCACCGGAGTCTTTTTTGACCAGCCCGACAATCATCTTGAAAATCGTGGATTTACCGGCACCGTCGGCGCCGGTAATAATGGACACTTTACCTGCCGGCAATTCTAAAGAGACTTCGTCCAAAGCCCTGATACCACCGAAGGATTTTGAAATCTTCTCTAGCCGGATCATGGCTATTCTCCGGGATTCTCCGCGCGTTTAAACCTCACGGTTACCGGCATGCCCACCTTAAGGTGAGCACTCCCCTTATCGGCCCGGATCTTGACCCGGTAGAGCAGGGCTTTGCGTTCCTTTTCGGAGATAATATATTTGGGTGAAAATTCCGCCTTTTTACCAAAATAGCTGATAACGCCGGAAATGTCCTCGTCCTCTAAACCGTCCACTATAATCGCTGCCCGCTGGTTGAGTTTTAAGGCGGAAATCTCTACTTCCTCGATAAACACCTCGACAAAGAGGCTGGAAGTGTCCAGGATATCCACGATCGCACTGTTAGGAAAAACATTTTCCCCGGCGGAGATAAACTGCTCCACGATTACACCTGCAGCCGGTGCCGCGATGTGGTGGTCCTTTAACAGCAGGCCCAGGTATTCTTTCTTGTTTTGCGCTCTTTCCTTTTGCACATCCAGGGATTCCAGTGTCTTTTGTAGATCGAAAGCGGAGGTTTCGGCTTCTAAGAGCCGGAGTTCCATATTTTCGACCTTTTCACCGGCCAGGGAGCGATTCTTTTCCAGCCGCCTGAAACGATTGACCTGCTTCCTTAGAAATTTTAAGTTTTCATCGCTCAGTGTCGATTTTTTTAAGGCTTTTTCCCGGTTAATAGCGATCTCCTTCAGGGCGATTTCCACTTCTTTTAATTGGTTCTCGATCTTGTCGCTGCCTATCCGCGCAATAATCGTTCCTTGCTCGACTATTTCGCCTTCCCGGACGGCAAATTGCTCGACGATTCCCACAACCTGGGATTTGAGGGTAATGATATTTCCGTCAACAATTCCGGGGGCCTCGATTTCACTGCCACTCCCCGGGCCACAGCCGCTGAAAAAAACAGCGATCATGATTAATAGTATTAAATTATTTATTTTTCTCATCTTGCCTCCTCAAATTTTCCGACTAATTGATTAATGTTCACCTTTATTATTTCCAACTGCGCCTCGATCGTGTTTTTCATGGACTCCCAGCGCTCCTTCCGGGTCAGGGCGCTCAAATAATCGATGTTATCGATCTGCTGCTCCTTGAGTAAATTTTTTTTCAACCGGATGTCTTCGACTGCGATTCGGACTAATTTTTTGACTGTTTCCAGCTTGCTTTCCGCCGAGGTTCGGGCAGAGAAAAGCTGCTTGAGACGCCTTTCACCCTCCTTGATAAGGTCGGCCCGTTCATTCTCTATCTTCTCCATACTGCAGCGGATAATTTGCACATCCCGTTTGCGTTTGTTCCAATCGAAAATTTTCAGATCGATACTGATACCCCCTTGAAAATAGAGGGACCATTCGTTTTGAAAAAAATCGATCCCCGGTTTGCCGTAGTGAATCTCGGCAAATCCACCCACCTGCGGCAAGTATGCCCCGTTAACAATTTTTTCCCGGATATGAAAACCTTTAACCTGCTCATCTAAGGTTTTAAACACCGGGTGGGCGGTTTTAAATTCGGCAAAGGCCCGGTCAAAGTCACCGCTTTTCTCGAAATAGCCGGTTTCGACTTCATCGATATCGTACCCGCATAGGGTCTTGAAATAAATTTTTTCATTCTCTACCAGGTTCTGCAGGTCGCGCAGACTCAATTCCTGTTCCCGGATTTTAGCCTCGGTTTCCAGCAGGTCGCTCTTACGGATCAGTTCTTCCCGAAAATAATCCTGTAATTTCCGGTAGTGAAGCTGTAATTGTTTAATCAGAATATGCAGGGAATTCAGGCGATTCCTCAGCAGCCGGTAATTAAAATAGGATCTCTTAATTTCTGAAGCAGCCTCGATCCGGCTGAGCCTCACCCGGTTTTCTTCGACTGCCAATTTTAGGGACTCCAATTTTGCGGCGCTGGCCAGAATATTCCCGGTAAAGATGGGCTGGGTGAGGGAGAGTTTAATATCATAATTATGTTTTGCCCCCACTAACATGCTGGAACCGGGGATAACCACGCCCGGCACTGGACTCATGTCGGGGAATGAAATCTCCATTTGATCCGATTTGTACAGGTAAGATGCCCCGGAATTGAGGTTGAACCATCGCCTCATCCGGGCATTTTTCTTTGTTAATTCCAGCGACCGCGTCTCAACAACATGGTTTCTATAGGTTTTATTCAGCTTGATTCCGTCCCGGATCGCCTGCTCCATCGGCACCTCTGCAGAAAGGGGCAGCAGGAAAAAACCGATTAAAAACAAAACGAAAAGAAACGAGCAAATCTCTTTTTTTTTCATTTTAACATTCCTTTTTTTAATATATTCACCACACTTTTGATGCGGTTTTGATAAAACCCCTCAATCTCATCGATTTTTACGTTAAATATGGCTTCGAAAATCGGTTTGCCGATAAAAACGAAAATATTTAAAGATAGAATGTTGATGATGAATTGCAGGGGATCGCTTTCTAAAATTTCACCCTTTTTGTACCACTCCTGCACTTTACCGAAGAGCAGCCCCGGTCCTTTCTCGAAACGATCTTCGAAAAACTCCTTAAAAAACCGGTCGATATTACCGGGATTCCGGATCATATCAAGCGCGATCATCCGCACAAAATCCTGGTTTTTGGCAAGAAAGGTGATATAAATTTCCGTCATCTTCTCAAGAAATACTTCGGCGCCGGTCTCCTGGGAAATGAGTTCCGAAACCTGGCCGAATATTTTCGACATCACGCCGTAAAGGACTTCCCGGTACAAGTTCTGCTTGGAGGAGAAGTAGTAGAAAATCATGGCCTTGTTGATGCAGGCGTTTTTAGCGATGCGCTCGACACGGGCGCCGCCAAGGCCCTCTTTAGAAAACTCTTTCAGGGCCGCGTGCAATATTCGTTCTTTTGCGTCTGCCATTTTTTCAACTCAACCAACCGTTTGGTTTAACCATATGGTTAATATAATATGAACTCGCCGATTTGTCAACAAAAAAATAAAACCTGCTATCTAAAATATAAAAATGCACTATTTTGTGATAAAATATCCGGGTGAAGCTAACTTTCATGTCAGAAAAAACGGACAAAACGAAAAGTTATTTTTTTTTTGTAATAAATGCAAGATTTCGGATATAGATTTGTTTAACTAAGATAACCCCTTAGACTGCACTATCCGATTAACAACACAAGTACTTCCGGAGGTCTTATGAGCGGTAAAAAACGAATGTGGCTGATTGCCCTGATTGTGATTATTCTCGGCGTGGTGATTGGTATTGTATTGAGCCGGCAGAAAGAACCCATGCGGCGCCGGCCATCTAAAGCCCGGCAAAAAACCATCAAAATATTAACGGTAAAATACGGCAATATAAAAACCGCTGTCGAAATGACCGGTCCCCTTTATGCTTATAACAAAGTAGAGCTATATGCAGAGGTGAGCGGAATACTGCAGGAAACCAGCAAACCTTTCAAGGAAGGCTGCCGGTATAAAAAAGGAGAATTTTTGGTCCGGATTGACGACAGCGTGTATAAAAACAACCTGCTGGCCCAAAAAAGCAACCTGGTTAACCAGTTAACCCTGTTGCTGCCGGATCTGGGTATCGATTTCCCACAAAGCGCGCAGAAGTGGGAAGTCTATTTGAAAAACCTGAAGCTGGAAAATCCCCTGCCCGAACTTCCCGAACCGGCCAGCGATAAAGAAAGGTACTATATCGTTTCCCGTAATATCTATAACCTCTTCTATACCATCAAAAGTATGGAAGCCACCTTTGCCAAGTATACGCTGGGAGCGCCTTTTGCCGGAGTGGTAACCCAGTCGCTGATAAATCCCGGCACCTTAGTGCGGGTGGGACAGAAATTGGGGGAATTTACCAGCACCGACCTGTATGAAATGGAAGCTGCCGTAGGACTCTTCGAAGCCAACCGGCTCAAAATCGGGCAGCCGGTGACTTTAAAAACGGAAGATGTGCGAGGCGCCTTTTCCGGGAAAATCCAGCGGATCAACCGCGTCATCGACCGCAGTTCCATGACTGTAAAAGTGTATATTCATACCCGCGATTCCCGTCTCAGGGACGGCATGTACATGCAGGCCCATACCGAGGGCGAGCCTATAACCGATGCCTATTCCGTTGCCAAAGACTTGCTGGTAGAAAAGAGCAGGCTCTATGTGGTTGAGGGTTCAATCCTGCGATTACGGCAGGTAGAAATTATCGGTGAAAAAGGAGGCCGGGTGATAATCCGCGGATTGGCGGACGGCACCCGCATTTTAGGCGAAGCCTGGTCAGAGGCAAAGGAAGGGAAACAACTACCTCCTTTAAAAACAGGCAAGCAGGGGAAATAGTTTGCTGTACTCACGATTATGTGGTGGCTATCATGAAAAAAATCCTTCATACTTTTATTAAATACCCGGTATTGGCACATGTGCTGTTAGTGGCCATTTTTCTCTTCGGCTGGTTGGGATTCAAAAGTTTAAAAACCACCTTTTTTCCTTTAATGCCCAGCAAAACCATCTTAATACGGGCTTCCTATCCCGGCGCCTCGCCGGAAGAGATCGAAGAGGCTATCGTGCTGAAAATCGAAGACAACCTGAAAGGAATTACCGGTATCGAGCGGGTCACTTCGGTTTCCAATGAAAATAGCTGCACGATTACGGTTACCATGTTGACCGGTTACGACATCAATGTGGTTTTGCAGGATGTCAAAAACGCGGTGAACCAGGTCAGTTCCTTCCCGGTGGGCATGGAGCGGTTAACCATTTTCCGGCAGGAAGCGCGTAATTTTGCCATTGACTTTGTGCTGGCCGGAGAGGTGGACCTGCTTCGTCTTAAACAAGAAGCCCGCCGTGTCGAACGCGCGCTCCTGGCCGTTGATGGTATTTCAAAGGTTTCCCTCAGTGGTTTCCCGGATGAAGAAATTGAAATCGCGCTGCGGGAAAATGATTTGCGGTCCTATGGCCTGACCTTCCAGGAGGTGTTAACGGCAGTCAAAAAGGCCAATGTGCGCATGACCGGCGGAAAGATCAAGGGCAGCCGGGAAGAGCTGTTGATCCGCGCCAATGTGAAAGGCTACTTTGCCCGGGAACTGGGCAATCATATCCTCAAGACCACGGCGGATGGGGTGATTATTCGTTTGCAGGATGTGGCCGACCTGATCGATTGCTGGTCCGAAAACCCCAACCGGGTTTATTATAACGGCCGGCCGGCGGTGCGGGTAACGGTACAGAACACCAACGAAGAAGACCTCTTCTTTGTCGCCAATTCCGTAAAGGACTTAATGGAGAAATTCAATGCCACTCATGATGATGTACAGGCCTATGTGACCCGGGACGGTTCGGAAATCATCCGGGAACGCATCGACATCCTATCCGGCAACGGACTGTTGGGTATGTTTTTAGTGCTGCTCCTGCTCTCCCTTTCCCTCAACATGCGCATGGCCTTCTGGGTTGCCCTGGCCATCCCCATATCCTTTGCCGGTATGTGTATCTTCGGGCCCTTTTACGGCCTGACTATCAATGTCATGTCCCTGTTAGGCATGATATTAGTGCTGGGTATCCTGGTGGATGACGGCATCGTGATTGCGGAAAATATTTACCAGCATCATGAACGTGGTGAAAAACCCATACCTGCGGCAATAAAAGGAACATTGGAAGTGCTGCCCTCGGTGACCGCCTCCATCCTGACCACGGTTGTGATATTTACCACCTTCTTTTTCTTAGAAGGCGGTATGGGAGACCGCTCCCGGGACCTGGCTTTCGTGGTGATTGCCACGCTGTTATTCTCCCTGGTGGAGGCTATGTTTATTCTGCCGGGTCATATTGCCCACTCCAAAGCCCTGTGTGATAAATCCAATAAAAAAAGCGTTATCGAAAGAGGCGCTGAAAAATCACTCAATGCTTTCAAGAAGAAAGTCTACCGGCCGGTTCTCCGGTTAGTGATCCAACACCCCGGCATCGCGGTTGTGGTCCCCATTGCTCTTTTGATCATTACCCTGGGGGCCTTAAAAGGCAGTATTATCAAGACCACTTTTTTTCCCATCATCGAACGCCGCAATGTAGATGTAACGCTGGAAATGCCGGCCGGTACACCCGACCATATTACCGACAGCCTGCTGGGCGGTATGGAAGAAAAAATCCTGCAGCTTAATGAAATTTACAAAAAAGAACATGACGATGGCCGTGATTTAGTGCTCTCCATTTCCCGCCATATCGGGCCCGCTACCCACCAGGGGGACCTGTCGGTTACCCTGATCGGCAGCCACCTGCGGGATTGGGATGCCATGGAAGTCACCAATCGCATGCGACAATTAGTAGGTCCGGTGCCCGGGGCGGAAAAATTAGAGTTCGGCGGCCGGGGTTGGTGGGGCAAACCGGTATCCATCGCCCTGGCCAGTAACAACTTAGTTCAACTCCGGCAAGCCAAGGAAAAGCTAAAAGCGGAACTGCGCAAGGTGGAAAAATTGAAGGATGTGGTGGATGACGATCCCCCCGGCCTGCGTGAAGTCAGCATTCGTTTAAAAGAGAGAGCCTTTGCCTTAGGGTTAACCACCGCCGAGGTGGTGAGCCAGGTACGGTTCGGTTTTTTCGGCGGTGAAGCCCAGCGCATCCTGAGAGGCATCGATGAGGTGAAGATCTGGGTGCGGTACACCCAGCAGGACCGCAGTTCGGTGCAAAAATTGGAAGAGATGCGCATCCGGTTGCCCGGGAACCGGGAATACCCGCTGCGGGAGATTGCCGATTTTTCCATACGGCGGGGAGTTATGGCGGTGAATCATATCGATGCCCAGCGTGTAGTCAAAGTGGAGGCGGATATCACCAATCCAAAAGAATCGGTGCCCGATATTATTGCCGACATCGACGCGGATATCCTGTCCGGTATTAAACAGGAGTACCCGGATATACATTTCATGCTGGAAGGTCAGAGCCGGGAAAACCTGAAAACCATGAAGGCCATCGGCCGGGTGGCTCCGCCCATCGTACTCCTGATGTTCTTAATCATTGTCATTACCTTTCGTTCCTTTGGCCATGCCATCATTGTTTTGCTGCTGATTCCCTTCAGTATGATCGGTGTTTTATGGGGCCACATGATCCAGGGACACATTGTCAGCATTCTCTCCTGGTTTGGCGGTATTGCCCTGGCAGGTATCGTGGTGAACGATGCCTTAGTGCTTATCAGCACTCTCAACCGCAAGTTGAAAGACGGCATGCTCTTTGAAGCGGCCATATTAGAAACCGGCCTGTCCCGTTTCCGTCCGGTTCTGCTCACTTCCCTGACCACTATTGCCGGTCTGGCCCCGTTAATCTTTGAAACAAGCCACCAGGCCCAATTCCTGTCGCCTATGGCCATATCGGTGGCCTACGGGCTGGCCTTCGGCACCCTGTTGACCCTGCTAATGCTGCCCGGTCTCCTGGTGATTCTCAACCGTTTGCGGTTGGTTTTTTTCAGGGTATTCAAGGCTTCCCGGTTAACCGCGGAAGCCGTGGAACCGGCGATTCGCGAGGAAATTTTTGCCAGGGAACAGGCCAACGGCCAATGTGAGGAAGGATAAAACCATGAAACGTATAGTGCTAATTACAATGATAATATGGAGCGGGATCGGCCAGGTATCCGGCCAGGAAAAACTGACCTTTGAAGATGCCATCGCCATTGCCCTGCGGGAAAACCATCAAATCGAAATAGCCCGTAATAACGCGGCTATTGCCAACAATAATGTCAACATCGGCAATGCCGACCTGCTGCCCTCACTGAGCGTAAACGGAACCGTCACCTTACAGGACAGCCGGACAGGTTCGCCCGCTTCCGACTCCACCACCGGTACTGCCCAATTGCAAACCGGGTATACCCTGTTTGACGGCTTAGGGAATATCTACCGTTTTAAAAAACTCCAGGCCGGTGGCCGTCTCGGGGACCTGGAAGCCCGCGACCTGATAGAAACCACCCTGCTCCAGGTGAGCAGCGCCTACTATGGCGCTGCTTCCGCTTACGAAAACCTAACCATTGCCCGGGATTTACTGGCCATTTCCGAAGAACGCTTAGAACGCGCCAAAAAACGTTCCCTCTACGGCCAGGCCCGGACCATCGATGTGCTCTCCGCGCGGGTCGATTATATTTCCGACCAGGTCACCTTCACCCAGGCCCAATTTGCCTACGACGAAGCCCGCCGCAGCCTGAATGTCCTGTTAAACCGGGATATAAACCGGAAATTTGCTTTTAAAACCGGGGTGAAATACCGGGAAGACTACGACCTCACGGCGCTCACAGCTTCGGCCCTATCCCGGAATGCGGCATATTTAGCTGCCGGGGAACGGTACCGACAATCCCGTTACGATCTAAAAATTGCCCGGGCCAACCACATGCCCCGCCTGGATTTAACCGCCTCATACGGTTTTAACAAGTACGCAGACGGATTGGGACTAAGCCTGGCAGAAATGGATAATAGTTTTCGCATTGCCGCTTCGCTGAATCTCAATCTCTTCAATGGATTTAAAACTACCATTCAAAGGCAGAATGCCCGTATAACCCTCAAGAACCGGGAGTTGGCCAGGGAACAGGCCCGCTTAAATTTAGAGAGAGAGGTCATAGGCGCCTATGAATCTTATAAAAACAGCTTACAGGTTTTATATCTGGAGAAAGGTTATGTGGAAGCCGCGGAGCTCAATTTCAAGCGCGCCCGGGAACTATACAACTTAGGCCAGGTGACCACCACCCAATTTAGGGAAGCGCAATTAAATTTGATCCGGGCCCGCAGCAACCTGTCTTCAGCCCGGTACGAAGCCCGGCTCAGGGAGATCGAGATGCTCCGTCTAACCGGCCAATTGATAAAGTAAAAATAGGAACCGCAGATTATTGTTGACCCCCCATTTATTAAGTAAGGGACTTAATTCTCATGCTACGGATGAATCCTGGTGGATGGAGGCGGCAGCATGAAAAGAATGGGGGATTAGCAACTTCTATAGTGTTGACTAATGGTTGAATATCTAATAAAATATCCCACTAATGTTAAATGATAAAACTGAGGAGGTTATTTATGATTGAAGCAATTATAACTGCCATTGCAGTAATAATAGGCGCAACTATACAAGCAAAAGTTGGATTGCCTTTTTCTTTTTGGAGAAAATCAAATCACAAAGTTTTTGATATGCCCAAAGACAAACCCTTTAATATTGATTTTTACAAATATTTTATTAAAAAAATTAAAGCTGCTAAAAAGAGTATTTACATTACTGGTGATGGTCTAAATATGATTTTTTCTGATGATGAAGGAAAAGGCATTGCGAATAAATATTTCGAAGCATTCAAACATGCATTGATTAATAAAGTATCTATTGTTAGAATACAATTTGGGAATGATTTTCATCCTGATTGGGAAAAAATGATAAAAGAATTAATCAAAAATTATCCCGATTTATTTCATTTTTACATTATGAAAGAAAAAAACGATACTCAAATAGTAAGTCTTTGTGCTGTTGATCCACACTTAAAAAACGGGAATGTGGTTGAAATAATGCTTCCGATTGAAGGCACACTTGGACCCGAAAAGAAAAAATTAGCCGGCCCAGTTATATTTTTCAATAATTGTCAGGAATATGCGCACAATATTACTAATGAGATTATTAGAATAACTAAACGTGGTGATTGTATAGAATATATCGATTCAGTTGAAAAATTAGAAAGAATATCTAAAAATTAAAAATATGACTAAAAAATTATTAATCATAAATACTTCGTCTGATGAAATCTTATCTGAATATGTTGAACTGTTATCTAATAAATTGGCACATCTAAAAGTGACCTCAGATATCGTCCATTACAAGTATCTTGATAGTATTAAATTATTCGAATATAAGGGAATAATATTAAGTCCCACTACTATTGATGATGATAAACCTGATACGAAAGAATCAGAAGTAAATTGGGCGTCAAAGTTAAAGTACACTCAGAAATTAATTACTTATAACTCACCAATCCTGGGTATTTGCGGTGGACATTTACTATTAGGTTTATTATTTGGAAGTAAAATCATTATAAACTCAGAGAGAGAGGTAAATAAAAATAGCAAGATTAAGATTATAAAGAAAGTTGACCCCCTGTTTTCAAATCTTCTTTCAAATCAAATTGAAGTGTCTCAATTTCACAATAACTCAATAACAGTACCTCCAGGCTTCAATATATTGGCCTCCTCAGAAATTTGTAAAAATCAAATAATGAAACATAAAAAAAAGTTTATTTATGGTTCTCAGTTTCACATAGAGGAAAACGATATTCTCTTTGGCAATTTCATCAATATCGTTAACAGCTTATAACTCGCTGTTGCAGATGCTCCTGAACGTAACTACCGTGGTCGGGATAGCCGTTTACCCGGCACAACCGGATTAAGCCGAAAAATAAATTTGTGTCGACATTCCCGAATAAAAGTAGCATGATAGTGGTATGAAAATAAAGACATCGATAACACTATCGGAAGGTTTGTTAAAAGAAATCGATGAGATACTTGAGACCCCGGGCAGCAGATCGATATTTATTGAAAAAGCTATTAAAGACTATATAGAGCGTAATAAAAGGAAAACCAGGGATTGTTCGGACCTGGAATTAATTAATAATTATGCCGCGGATTTAAACATTGAAGCAGAAGACGTGTTGTCTTACCAGGTTGAAAGTTGAAAAGGGGCGATTTATACAGGGTTTATAAGGGATCAAAAAGAGTTCCTAAAAAGTATCGCGTATTTGTTGTAATCAGCAGGCAAGTATTGATTGATTCTAAATTTTCAACGGTTATATGTGCTCCTATATATAGTAACTACAGCGGAATTTCAACCCAGGTTCCTGTCGGAACCAGGGAAGGATTGAAACATGATAGCTGTATTTATTGTGATGAATTAATAAGCATTCCAAAAAATATTTTGACAAATTACGTAGGAACGCTTTCATACGAAAAAGTCATTGAATTAAATGAAGCGATCAGGATTGCCCTTGCGATTGAAGATGACAGCAAAACGATTATTCAAAAATGCTTTAAAAGAAAAACCTGGTTAAATCAATAAAGGATTCTATCTTCAGCTCACTTTGAAAAACTGAATACTAACGTAGAGATAGTGGCCACGGTTGAAATATTTATGTTTTTAAAATATAATAAAGACATGGATGCGCAAGAGGGTATCGACAGACACATAAAAAAGTGGCGGAAGAAATACCCGGAAAAATTTGCTGCGGAAGTAGTGATTTTTAAAAACATCCACCGGGGCAACCGTTTATTTATCAGCACGGCCTGCGGCGAGCCCCAGTACCTGGTCTCTGCCCTGATAAAATATGTCGAATCCCATCCCAAAGCCTTTGCGGACACCGAGATTTTTCATATCTGGACCTTAGGGCTTGCCCCCTATGCAAAGGCCAAATATACCTACAACTTTCGCCACAATTCTTTCTTTATCGGAAACAACACGCGGTCGTCAATCAACGAAGGATTGGCAGATTACACACCTATTTTCCTGTCCCAGGTTCCCAAATTGCTGCACAGTAAGCGCGTTCCGATCGACGTCGCCTTAATCCAGACCTCTTTGCCCGATAAAAACGGTCATGTCAGCCTGGGTATCAGTGTCGATATTACCAAAGCTGCCATCGAGAATGCCTCCCTGATTATTGCCCAGGTTAATAGTCATATGCCCCGGGTTCACGGTAATACCTTTATTCATATAAAAGATATTGATTATATCATTAATCACGATGAAAAAATACTGGAATTCTCTCCCACCATTCCTGATGATATTGCCCGGCAAATCGGTAAATACGTGTCGCGGATTGTCAAAGACGGGGATACCATTCAATTGGGGTACGGCAGCGTGCCCAATGCCATATTGAATTGTTTGCAGGACAAAAAGCACCTGGGCATCCATACCGAATTACTCACGGATTCTATCGTGGAACTCATAAAAAAAGGGGTGGTTGACAATTCCCGGAAAAGTTTCGACCGGGGAAAAACGGTTGCCTCCTTTTGCATGGGCATGGAAGAGACCTATAAATTTATCGATGATAATCCCTTATTTGAATTTCGTCCCATGGATTATACCAATGATCCCCTGGTTATTTCAAAGATTAACAATATGACAGCCATCAATTCCGCCCTGCAGGTAGACCTGACCGGACAGGCTTCCGCCGAGTCCATCGGCAAGACCTTTTACAGCGGTATTGGCGGCAGCGCCGATTTTATGAGAGGCGCGGTCCTGGCCCCAGGTGGAAAAACCATCCTGGTACTGCAGACAACCGCCCGGGATGGTCAGGTTTCCCGGATTGTACCTTTTTTAGATACCGGGGCCGGCGTTACCTTAAACCGCGGTGATATTCATTATATCGTCACCGAATACGGGATTGCCTATATTCACGGCAAAAACATCCGGGAGCGGGCCATGGATATCATTGCCATCGCCCACCCGAAGTTCCGCTCCCACCTTATCGAGGAGGCTAAAAAACACAACCTGATCTACAAAGACCAGGCCTTTATTCCCGGTAAAAAGGGCGAATACCCGGAACATTTAGAAACCTATCGCCCCACTAAAACCGGTTTACCCATTTTATTAAGACCCTCTCGCATCAATGACGAAGGTCAGATCAAGGATCTTTTTTACTCCTTATCCGATCAAAACCTGAAGAAACGATTTATTTCGCCCCGGCAGGATGTACCTCATAAAATCAGGCAGGAGTTTGTGGTCATCGATTATTCGGAGAAGATGGTCATTCTGGCTGTGTTAGAAGAGGAGGGTAAGGAGCTTGTGGTAGGAATGGGGCAATATATCATCGATTCATCGACTCATAGGGCCGAAGTGGCCGTTACGGTGCGAGAAGATTATCAGAATAACGGCATCGCCACCGAAGTCCTGAAGTACCTGGCGGTACTGGCAAAAAACGAAGGCCTTCACGGTTTCACCGCGGAAGTTCTTTATGAGAACAGGGCTGTCATGCGGGTAATCGAGAAACTGGGATTCGATGTGAAGCGAACCATGGAGGACGGCACATTCAGCTTAGTTTTAGATTTCACCGACGCGTCATCCGAATGATTGGCAATTAGGGTGGTGAGCGAGGGAAAGACTAACATCTCACCTTTAGCATTCTTTTTAAAAATTCGCCGGTGCTGCTGTTTTTGTCGGCCGCGACTTGCTCGGGGGTGCCGCGGGCAACGATCCTGCCGCCGTCATCGCCACCGCCGGGGCCTAAATCAATAATATAATCGGAAGACTTAATCACATCTAAATTGTGCTCGATCACAACGACGGTATTGGATTTATCGACCAGGTCATTAAGCACTTTTATCAGTTTTTTCACATCATGAAAGTGCAGCCCGGTGGTGGGTTCATCCAATAGGTAAAGTGTCTTACCGGTAGCCCTTTTGGCCAGTTCCCTGGTTAACTTGATCCGCTGGGCTTCACCGCCTGAAAGAGTGGTGGAACTTTGACCCAATTTGATGTATTCGAGTCCCACACGGACCAGGGTGTCACATCTGGAGCGTATCGCCGGAATATTCTTAAAAAGTTCAAGGGCTTCTTCCACACTCATTGCCAGAACATCGGCAATGGATTTACCTTTAAAGAAAACCTGCAGCGTTTCCTTGTTATAACGCTTCCCCTTACACTCTTCGCATTCGATGTGCACATCGGGCAGGAAATGCATTTCAATCTTTATCAAACCGTCTCCCCGGCAGGCTTCACACCGCCCTCCCTTCACATTAAAGGAGAACCGTCCCGGTTTGAAACCCCGGAGCCGGGCCGCTTCGGTTTCGGCAAAAATTTTCCGGATCTCATCAAACACCTTGGTATAGGTGGCCGGGTTGCTCCGGGGCGTTTTGCCGATAGAACTCTGATCGATAACGATGACTTTATCAATTTCCGAATCGAGAATAATCTTTTCGTGCTCTCCTACTCTCAGTTTCGAGTCGTGAAGTTTATGCATCATGCCCTTGTACAGTATTTCCGAGATTAGGGTCGATTTACCGCTGCCCGACACCCCGGTGATTAGAGTCAGCACACCAAGGGGAATGTTTACATCGATGTTTTTAAGATTATTTTCTTTGCACCCTTTGATCCTGATATATTTCTCCGTTTTCCTCCGCGTCTCAGGCATTGCTATACTCAATTCCCCGGCCAGGTACCGGCCGGTCAAGGAAGCAGGATTTTGCTCGATCTCCCCCGGGGTTCCTTCGGCTACCACTTTGCCGCCATGCAGACCGGCTCCGGGTCCCATGTCGACGACATAGTCCGCTTTCCGGATGGTATCTTCGTCATGCTCCACCACGATCAAGGTGTTACCTATATCCCGCAGCTTCTGCAGGGTGTCGATCAGTTTATGGTTGTCGCTTTGATGCAGGCCGATAGAGGGTTCGTCTAAGATGTACAGGACACCCATCAGGTTGGAACCGATCTGGGTGGCTAAGCGGATTCGCTGGGCTTCGCCCCCGGACAGGGTGCCGGAACTCCGTGATAGGGTCAAATAACTCAGGCCGACTTTATCTAAGAAGTTTAACCTGGCACTAATCTCTTTTAATATCTGCCTGGCAATACCGTACTCTTTCTCCGGCAATTTGAGGTCTCGAAAAAAATCACCGGTTTTTTTTATCGACAGATCGGTAACATCGATGATCGATTTACCGGCGATCTCGACAGCCAACACCTTCTCTTTCAACCTTTTCCCGCCGCACTGCGGGCAGGTAGAAATGCGCATAAACTTCTCCATCTCCCGTCTGCGGTAATCGGATTGGGTCTGCTTGTACAACCTTTCGGATTGGGGTATTAAACCTTCCCAATACCCGGTATGGGACCAATTGGCTTCTCCGTTCTTCATGGTCATTTGAAACTTGATTTTCTCTTTTGAACCGTACAGCAAAACCCTTAACTGCTTCTCGGTCAGGTCCTTAATAGGAGTAAAAACGTCGAAGCCGAAATGTTTGGCAACCGTACTCACATACTGCCCCCGCCAACCGTCGATGGCATTCCGGTAAATCGCCAGGGCCCCGTCCGCGGTACACAGGTTTTTGTCCGGGATGATCAGGCCGGGGTCAAAATCCATTTTGATCCCCAGGCCGTGGCAGGTCTCACAGGCGCCGAAAGGACTGTTAAAGGAGAACATCCGGGGCTGCAATTCCTCGAAAACAATATCGCAGTGGGGACAGGACATATTGGATGAATAAATATATTCATTGTTGTCCTTATCGAGAACGATCATCAAGCCTTGCGACGTTTTTAAAGCGTTTTCACAGGCTTCGGCCAATCTTGATTCATCATCGGTTTTCAGCCTGTCGATCACAACCTCGATATCATGTTTCTTGTAGCGTTCCAATTTGATCGTTTCTTCGGTATGGTAGATTTTTTTATTCACCCTTACCCGGGTGTAACCCTCTTTGTTCAGATCGTTGAACAGTTTTTCATAAGTGCCTTTTTTTTGCCTGATAATGGGTGAAAGTACGGTGATTGGTCCCCGGACTTCAACCGCAATCCTACCGGCAATCTTCTGGGGAGATTGGGCTTCGATTTTGATATGATGGGTGGGGCAGTGGGGCACGCCAACCCGGGCAAAGAGCAATCTCAGGTAGTCATAGATTTCAGTAACCGTACCCACCGTGCTCCTGGGATTTTTACTGGTGGTCTTTTGTTCGATGGAAATAGCCGGGGACAAACCTTCGATGCTGTCCACGTCCGGTTTGCTCATCAATCCTAAGAATTGCCTGGCATAAGCCGATAGAGATTCCACATACCTCCTCTGTCCTTCGGCGTAGAGGGTGTCGAAGGCCAGGGTTGATTTCCCGCTGCCTGAAAGTCCGGTAATCACAATATACTTATCCCTGGGCAGTATTATATCTATATTCTGCAAGTTGTGTTCCCTGGCGCCTTTGATGATTATATTTTTCATGGAAAAGTTTCCAACACTCCTCCGGTAAATTTGGGATTACTGCCAGCGATCACAATGGTTACTTCCCCTTTTATTTTTTTATCGGCGAAGTGTTGACTGAGATCGTTTAAGTACCCCCGGTGAATCTCTTCGAACATCTTGGTTAAATCGATACAAACCGCGGTTAAACGGTTACCGAAAATTTCTTTAGCCTCATCCAGGAAAACCCCGACCCGCTGGGGCGATTCAAAAAATATCAGCGTATGCGTCGCCTCTTTTTCCATTTCCAAAAATCTTTTACGAGGTCCCTTTTTTCTGGGTGGAAATCCTTTAAAAGTAAAACCGGAGGTCGGCAGCCCCGCAGCCAGAAGGGCGGATGTTACGGCGCTGACACCGGGGATAATGTTGACTTTATATCCTGCATCTAAGGCAGTAGAAAGGATGCGGTAACCCGGATCGCTTATCCCGGGGGTTCCGGCATCGGAACAGAGCGCAATGTTTTTTCCCTCTTCCAGAAGTTTAAATATTTTCCTGCCTGCGGCCTCTTCATTATGCTCATGATAGGAAAATATGATCCTGGGCAGGGGGATTTGATACCGTGAAAAAATCTTCCTGGTTTGCCTGGTATCTTCGCAGGCCAGGGCGTCTACTTCCTGCAA
>JAGLQA010000203.1 GCA_023137075.1 Candidatus Aminicenantota bacterium | reverse complement strand
TTACGATAGGATAAGCATGAAAGATGAAGTACTAAAAAAATATGCCGAAACATTACGAAATATCGAACTCGAAAACCCGGTTCATATCATGGAGGTGTGCGGCACCCATACGGTTCAATTTTTCCATACCGGCGTTAAGGATATATTCCCGGAAAAACTAAAGCTCATAGATGGACCGGGCTGCCCGGTATGCGTTACACCCAACGATTACTTAGATCGTGCCATCGAGATCGCTAAAAAATACGATGTAATCATCAGTACTTTCGGAGATATGATGCGTGTTCCATCATCATACAGTTCCCTGCAAAAGGAAAAAGCCGAGGGTTTGCAAATTTCCATCGTTTACTCTCCTTTAGATGCGCTGGAGATTGCAAAAAAAAATCCCGGGAAGAATGTCATCTTCTTGAGTATCGGCTTTGAAACGACGATTCCCACGGAAGCGGTTTGTGTGAAACGGGCGAAAGAGGAAAACATTGAGAACTTTTCTTTACTCGTGGGCAACAAGCTGACTCCTCCTGCTGTAGCCGCACTATTAGAAGCGGAAGAAGTTAAGCTTGACGGGTTTATTCTCCCCGGTCATGTGAGTGCTATAACCGGAGTCAAGGGCTGGCGCTTTGTGGCGGAAAAATATAAAAAACCCTGTGTTGTTGCCGGTTTCAGCAGCAAGGACCTGTTGTTAGCCACTACGGCGCTGCTCCACCTGGTAAAAAAAGGAGAACCGGAAATCACTAACGAATATAAACAGGTCGTCAGCGAGGAGGGAAATGTTAAGGCCCGGAAGATCATGCATGAAATTTTTGAAACGGCTGATGCCGACTGGCGCGGTATCGGGGTGATACCCGGCAGCGGCATGAAGTTAAGGGAAGAATATGCGGATTTTGATGCGGCTAAAAAATTTCCGGTAACACCGCCCCCGGCAAAAGAAGCCCTGGGATGCCGCTGCGGGGATATCTTGCGCGGCCTGGTATCGCCCCGGGAATGCCCCCTCTTCGCAAAAACGTGCACACCGTCCTCCCCGGTTGGCGCCTGCATGGTGTCCACCGAAGGTTCCTGTGCCGCTTATTATAGATATACTATTTAATGAAAGCCCCTGGTAGGGGTAAGGAGATAGATAATATCATGGAAGACAAAATCTTAATGGGACACGGCAGCGGCGGCAAGCTGATGAATGATCTCATTAACGGTTTAATCAAGGACAAATTCGGCCCCTGTTCCCTGCAGTTGGATGATTCGGCAGTTCTGCCCATAGGCAGTAACAATATTGCCTTTACCACCGATACCTTTACCATTACCCCCATATTTTTCCCGGGAGGAGACATCGGTGAATTGGCAGTTAACGGAACGGTAAATGACCTGGCCGTTATGGGAGCAGTGCCCCTTTATATCTCTTCCGGTTTTATCCTGGAAGAAGGATTCCCCATTGCCGATTTAGAGAAGGTCATGGACTCTATGCGGAAAGCCGCTCAATACGCAGGCGTACAGATCGTGACCGGGGATACCAAGGTCGTGGAAAAGGGGAAGGCGGACAAAATATTCATCAACACGTCCGGGATCGGCCTGTTGAAATCAGGTGTTCAACGGCAGGATATTGAGACCGGCGACCTTATCCTAATAAACGGTACGATCGGCGATCATGGTATATCGGTAATGGCGCAGCGAAACAATTTCTCCTTTTCCAGCCGGTTATTATCGGACTGTGCGGCCCTGAACCTTTTGATTGCCGCTGTCCTCGAGAAAGCACCCGGTGCCGTCAAATTTATGAGGGATCCCACCAGGGGGGGCGTTGCCTCGGTATTAAATGAACTGGTTCACCACCGGCCCTTCAGCGCTAGATTAATAGAAGAAAAACTGCCCGTCAAGGACGAAGTCAACGGTGTATGTGATATATTAGGCATCGATCCTCTTTATGCTGCCAATGAAGGAAAAGTGATTATGGTAGTGAAGAAAGAAAAAGCGGCGGCAATCGTTGATGTGATGAGAACCGTAAAAGAAGGCGAAGAAGCGGGCATTATCGGTGAGATAAGCGAAACCTACCCGGGGAAAGTTTTTGTCGAAACCGGGGTCGGCGGCAAACGGATGCTTCCCCTGCTCATCGAAGAGCAATTGCCCCGCATATGTTGATCCCGCTGCACCTCCGGAGGGTAATATAGGGGCCCAAATTCCTGAGCCCCTACACGCTTCCGGTTACCTTAAAAATCTTCAGGTTTTTATAAGTTAAATGCGGGGGGTTAATCGTTCGCAAAAACTATACCGGCCACATCCCGGACGATCGGTTTTAGCTCGTCGGAAGTGCCGAGGGTGGGGGATATGTTGAGCAGCAATATAACCGTTAACTTATCGTCTACCATGCGGGAAATAAAACCGTGAAAGCCGAAATAGGAACCCCAGTGCCAGATATGCTTATGGGGTTCGCCGTCGACTTCCAGGTCATTGATATACCAGCCGTATCCGTAGTCGCCGTGGCCGGGAGTAAACATCTTTTGCAATGTTGCCTGGGATACCAATTCTTCGGTATATAAGGCCTGGTCCCACCGGTAGAGGTCCAATACGTTAGAATACATGGCGCCGGCGGTATAGGGAATAGACGGGTGGCAATACATAGTGACCAGCGGGGGATCAATCAAGTCATACCCGGTGGCTTTGTCGGGGAAATCCGTTTCATAGGGATCATAGCTGGTATGCCTCATCTTCAGGGGATTGAGAATGTTTACTTTTATAAAATCCCTGAATGTCATGCCCGATACTCCTTCCAGGATAATGCCTAAGGTGATGTAATTGGAATTGCTGTACTCGTGACGACTGCCGGGTTCAAACTGCAGTGGTTCATACATATAGTACTGCAGTAGATCCTCGGGGGTATGGAATTGATCGATATTCATCCATATCTCCGGGTTGTAGAGATAATCGAAAAGTCCCGAGCTCTGCGACAGCAGATGGTGCAGGGTGACCTGGTCACCGTTGGGAAACTCCGGGATATAATCGGCGATGGTATCATCAACACTTAAAAAGCCTCTTTCTTCCAGCATCATGATAGACATAGAGGCAAAGGCTTTGGTTAGAGACGCAATCGACTGCACGGTTTTCGGTTTGTTGGGAATCCCTTCCTCGTAGTTAGCCATACCGTAACCTTTTGTAAAGATAATTTTTCTTTTTTGGGCAACAAGCACCGTACCGGTAAAAGTTTTAGCCTCTTCTAACTGGCTAAAATAGGCATGCAACTGCTGCTTTACCAGGCCATATCCGTGGCCGTGTCCATCTTTAGCCAGGCTGAAGGTGGTAGAACAAGCAATGACCAGCAAGCTCACACAGGCGCGTTTCAATAATCGTTTCATGTTATCCTCCTATATTAATTTAATGTAATGGCAAAAACCGCATATATTAAGTAACCCTTATATGGAAGCATTCGCGTACCTTCTTTTAAGCATAAACTCGTTATTTTATTATATAATAAATAAAGTGGATGTAAATAGTTCTTAAGTTCTATTTTTGGTTGTATCGATAATAGCCTGTTTGTACAACTAAGGTTGCATCTGGTCGCAGACGCGTAAGCCCCGGATTCGAGATACAAAAAAGAAGTAAAAATTAAAAAATCCGGTTTTCCGCATCTAAATATGAAAAGTTTCCCCGGCCGGACAGATTTTTTTCCCACAGCACAAAATATAGAACTAAAGTTTTATTGCCGATTTCCAAAAATAGAACTTTAGTTTTATTTTTAAAATTTTTGAATAGTACCAAAAATAGGCATTTCGTTTGATTGACTTTAAAAAAAAAGGGGTTAAAATACTCTCTAAATATGAAATATATGGGTATTTGAATATTCAAGAAGAAGAGCCCGGAAGTTCCCTCCCCCCCTCCCTCCTTACTTCCGGGCTTCTCTCTTCTGATGTGTTTCGTTCTTTTATATGAAGTAACAAAAAAGGAAACAGGGTGAAAGCCCGGCATTCCCCCGTTTCGGGCTTTTTTTCGCGCTTGAGGTTGTATGCAAAATCAGAAACGATACAACTTAAGTCCTATTTAATAAACATATCGCTGCAACCAAAAATAGGTCTTTTGGCCAATTGAATTTAAAAAATAAAAGGCGTAAAATATCACCATGAAAGTTAAAATCCAAAAAAAGGAGGTTTAAATGAAAAAGTTAACAACTTTTTTCACAGTTTTACTTACTCTTTCCCTGGTTTTTGCTTTTGCCGGCGATGTACGCCAGGCATACATGGAAAAATCTCCGGGGAAGTTTGATCCGGCTGCATATGCGCAAACCCAGCAGTTGAAATTTAACTGGTTATTGTCAGAGGGTGTCCCGCTGTCGGAAAAATCCATCATCTCCATCCAGGTAACGCAAGATGAGATCGACAGCGTCAACAATTACAAATGTGAAAGCTGCGAAAACAGGGCAAAGCTCTACAAGATGAAGATCGGCCTGGTTAAACCGGTTTCTTTTGATATTACCCGGGCATCTTCCAGGGCCACAGCGGACGGCGGCATGGTGTGGACTACGGCTGCAGAGTCGAAGACCGCGACCGCTCTGCGGATACACTTCACCAATTTCAACCTGCCGGCCAATGCCGCGCTCTACATCTACAACATGGATGGCGAAGCGTTCGGTCCCTATACCGGCCGCGGCCCCGGCAATGAGGGTGATTTCTGGTCTCATACCGTCACCGGCCCCATTGCCTATATCCAGTTGCGCCACCATGGTCCTGCCTCCCCGGCCGACCTGATGGCCATCAACTTCAAGATCGCCGGTGTGGGCCATATCGGTGAAAAATTCTTACTCCCCTTTTACCAACAGCAGAAATCTGTTGAAGGCATCAACCATACCCTGACCCACTGTAATGACAACGAAGATTGCGTGGAAGACGCGTCCTGCTTTTCCGGCGGGGCCATCAATGATGCCAAGTATGCGGCTGCTCACATGCAGTGGATTTCCGGTGCCTGGATTTACTACTGTTCCGGTGGGCTCATTGCAGATACCGATACCGGCAGCCAGATTCCCTACTTCCTGACCGCCAATCACTGCGTCAGCAAAAGTAAGGATGCTAAGGCCCTTGAATGTTACTTCCATTACTGGACCGCTTCCTGCCATGGCGCTTGTTATGACCCGGTAGGAGTTTGTCCCCGCACCCTGGGCGCCGATATAATCCACAGCAGCCGCGACGGCGACCATACCTTGCTGCAGTTGTGGGAAAATCCGCCGGCAGGCAGTGTTTTCTTGGGTTGGAATTCGCAGCCGTTGGCTTTTTCCGACGGCACTCATTTGTTCCGTATCAGCCATCCCTCCGGTTCGCCCCAGGCCTACTCCGAGCATGTTGTGGATTCTCAGTATATTGAATGCAGCAGCCTGGCGATAGGGGAGTTTATCTACAGCCTGGATGTGGTGGGCGCCACAGAAGGCGGAAGTAGTGGTTCCCCGGTGATGAATATGAGCGGCCAGATTGTGGGTCAGCTCTATGGCGCCTGTGGATACACCCTGGAAGTTTGCGATGCCGAAAACAATCGAACCGTTGACGGTGCTTTTGCTTACTATTTTGACTCGGTAGCGCAGTGGCTGGATCCGGGCACAGGCCCCGGCGGTAAGATGCATGTATCTGCTATCGATCTGAGTGTCACGGTAAAAGCTGTATTCAATACAGCCTGGGCCGAAGTCACCATCTTAGATGAGAACGGCAGCCCGGTAGCCAACGCCACAGTGGAAGGCATCTTTTCCGGCGATGTTTCCGGCAGCAAATCCGCTTCTACCGATGCCAACGGTGTAGCGACGCTCAGCATTAAGGTCAAAGCAACCGTTGCTGATTTCACCTTCTGCGTAGACAATGTCACCCATGCCGACTTCACCTATGACTCGGCAGACAACGTGGAAACCTGCGACACCTATTGATTAACAAGATTAAGCGATTGTTAGATACTATCCCCAATAACCGCTAAGCGGTTAACAAAAAAAAGCCCGGGAGTAAATCCTCCCGGGTTTTTTTTATATCAAAAAATCAATTTCAATAGAATTTTATATAAAGAAGAGCAAAGCGGAACCGGCAAAAGCGATGACCGTGCCGATAATCGCCCTGAGTGTGATTTTTTCTTTGAGGAAGATATGGGACAGGGGGATGAGGAAAAGCGGGGAAAGAGACATCAACGTAGATGCGATGCCGATCTCTGTGCGGGCAATCGAATAGAGGGATAAACCCACACCAATCACCAACGCGAAGACCGCGGCAAAAAAGATCTGTATGAATGCTTTTTTATCCTTGAGTTTTTGCAGGTGGCCGGTTATTTTGCCGCGAAAAACCGCTGTCAAGGCAATACACAGGAAAGCGGCGGTAACCCGGATCAAGTTTGCCGAAATTGCGGAAAAATCGTCAGCCAGGCCTTTTTTAGCAAACAGCAATCCCACCGCCTGGCCTAAAGCGCCGCCAATCCCCAGGATAACGCCCCGGCCATAATATTTTGCACCGGATTGTTCCCGATTCTTTTTTTCACTCACCACATAGGCAATACCGGTGAGAGTTATGGCAACGGCTGCTATTTCCGGAATCGCCAGGTATTCTTCTAAAAAAAACCAGGCTAAAATGGTGCTGAAAATAGGAACTAAGGTCATCAGCAGCATGGCCAGCCGCGGGCCGATGATGACAAAGGACTCGAACAACATACCGTCTCCGGCCACATATCCGATCACACCTGAAAGCCCCAACCAGAAAAATCGTGCCGGTTCCGCGTCGAAGGGGAAAAAATTTCCAAAAATGAATAAGTGCAGACCCATCAGGAGAAATAAACCCATCCATAAGCGGGCATGGTTAACCGGGACCGAGCCGATTCGCCGGCTAGAAAAAGTGAATAACAATGACCCTCCCGACCAGCAGAGGGCCGTTAATAATGCTGCAATTTCACCGCTCAAATTCATCGTATACTCCGAAGGATAAACAATGGCGCAATCAAACCCTTAGAAATTATGAGGAAATGGCTCCCCGCGCCGCGGGGCCGAGGGGTTAAGTCAATTTTCCGGCATGGAGATGGTACTTCCGGTCTACCAGGTTCGCTATTTGTTCGTTGTGGGTAACGATGATGGCTGTCAAATTGCGTTCCCTTATTAAATCTTTGAGCACCATGAACACCTTTTCCCCGGTCTTCCAGTCTAAGTTGCCGGTCGGCTCATCGGCAAACAGCAGTTTCGGAGAATTGATCAGACTCCGGACAATTGCTACCCGCTGCCGCTCTCCCCCTGAAAGCTGGAAGGGCATATTTTCTACCTTATCCCGCAAATTCACGGCTTCAAGAAGTTTCTTAGCCCGTTCGTAGGTTTCACCCTTGTTGAAATGTTTCATCAGGGAAGGAAAGGATACATTCTCTATCACATTCAGTTCCGGCATTAAGTAGTGGAATTGAAAGACAAAGCCGATGGTACGGTTCCGGTATTCGGACCGTTTTTTGCCCTTGAAGTTCAGGATATTTTCCCCTTCGACATGTACGGTGCCTCGATCGGGTGTGTCTAAGGCGCC
>JAGLQA010000202.1 GCA_023137075.1 Candidatus Aminicenantota bacterium | reverse complement strand
CCGGGGTACGCAAAATCCACTTTCATTCGTGGGAAATCGTCGAGATGTCGCACAGCGACTTCTGCGGATGCATGCGACGCATGCTTATTCTTCTTCTTCTCTGATTCTGCCTTCTTTCTTAGCGTTTTCAATGACTTTGGTTTGCAAATGAGCGGGAACTTCTTCGTAGTGAATGAATTCCATAAAATAGGAACCTCTGCCGCCGGTTATCGAGGTCAAGGTCGGGTCGAAATCAAGCATCTCGACCATGGGAACCAGGGCGCGAATGATATTGTTTTTCCCCTTTGTTTCCATGCCCTGAATTTTGCCTCTTCTACCGCTGAGATTACCGTTTATATCGCCCATATATTCTTCGGGAGTGACTACTTCTACTTTCATGATCGGTTCTAAAATGGTGGGTTTGGCCTCTTGCATCGCTTGTTTGAAGGCTTTGGAAGAGGCGATTTTAAAAGCCATATCGGAAGAATCAACGTCATGGTAGCTGCCGTCATACAGGTTGACCTTGAAATCGACAACCGGGTAACCGGCCAGTATCCCGTTGTCTTTTGATTCCCTGATCCCTTTTTCGACGGCAGGGATGTAATTTTTCGGAATTGATCCGCCGAAGATGGTTGATTCAAACACAAAGTCGGATCCCCGGGGCATGGCCTCCAGTTTGATGAGAACATGGGCATATTGCCCTCTACCGCCGGTCTGCTTTTTATGTTTCATCTCTACATCGGCATTTCCTTTGATGGTTTCCAGGTAGGGGACTTTGGGCGGTTTCATCTCGACATCCACGCCGTATTTTTTCTTCAATTTATTGACCACTAATTCGACATGAAGTTGACCGTTACCCGAGATAACCAATTCTTTGGTCCGGGGGTCTCTCACCGATTTAACCGTCGGGTCTTCTTCGCAAATTTTCTGGAAGGCAACGGAAATTTTATTTTCATCCTCCCTGGTTTTGGGTTCGATGGCAAAGGATATGGAAGGTATTGGGAATACAATTTTTGGGAATTTGATATCATTACCCTTTGTGGTTAGCGTGTCACCGGTCTGGGTCTCCTTCAGTTTAGCCACGGCCACGATATCCCCGGGGAACACCTCGCCGGCCGAACTTTGCTCCTTGCCCTGCAGGAAAAACAGTCCCCCTACCCTTTCGGCGGCTGATTTATTGGAATTAAAATAAGAGGAGTCGGGTTTAAACACGCCGGAGATAACCTTTACCAAAGATATCTTACCGGTAAAGGGATCTGAAATGGTCTTGAATACAAGACCGGAAAAGGGCGCCGATTTATCCGGTTTGACACTGCCCTCCACGGCCGCGATTTCTCCGGTATCTATGATGGAAGGCGTATACTTAATGATAAAATCGATCAGGTGATTGACCCCGATATTTGATAAGGCATCGGTAACCAATACGGGAAAAATGTTTCGATTCACTATGCCTGTTTTTAGACCTGCCGTAATATCTTCCGGGCTTAAATCGCCTTCTTCAAAATATTTTTCCATTAATTGCTCATCGTTTTCGGCAATCTTCTCGATTAATTCTTCCCGTTTTGACTGACATTTATCCCGGATATCGCCGGAAATTTCCGTTTCTTCAAAATCTCCCTTTTCATCTCCGCCGTACTTGTACGCTTTCATTTCGATCAAATCGACGATACCGGTAAAATCGGTTCCTTTTCCCAGGGGATACTGTACCGCAATGGCATCCTTTCCGAAAGTTTCGACTATCGAATTATAAGCGTTATCGAAGTCGGCCAGTTCTTTGGTCATTTTGTTTATGATAAAAATCAGGGGCTTATTCAATTCGGCAACGCGTTCGAATATTTTTTCCGTCTGAACCTCCACGCCTTCGGTGGCACTGACCAGCATGACCCCGGTTTCGACTGCTCTTAGTGCGACTCTTGCTTCCCAGACAAAATTTGCAAATCCCGGTGTATCTATTATATTGATTTTATATTTGTCTATATGAGCATAGGCGACAGCCGCCTGGATTGATATCTTTTTCTCAATCTCATCTTCATCGAAATCGGTAACCGTGTTTCCCTGGTCAACTTTGGCCAATCGATTGATCATTTTTGTGTTGAATAATACAGCGGAGACAAGACTCGTCTTGCCTGTAGTTCCGTGTCCTATAAAAGCAACATTTCTTAAAGCTTCACTTGAAAAAGTTTTCATGTTTTTTCCTCCTGATTCGATAGTTATACACTATAAGGAATTATCCACTCTTTGTCAAGAGTTACCGCGAATTTTC
>JAGLQA010000201.1 GCA_023137075.1 Candidatus Aminicenantota bacterium | reverse complement strand
TCTGCACCAGTGTTGCCTTAAATCTTTTCCTCCAGAATGGCCCTTCAATATTATGAGATCTTCTATGATCCGCTGCTGTATTGGCGGCAACACTCTTTATCAAATCTGTTATCTTTTCTGAATTTCCACTGGCAAGCAACTGTAATTTTTCCGGAGAGATATGGTAGTTTAAAATAATTGCTTTGCATTTTCTGCTTGCTTCCCATAACCTTTTCCTGCATCTTTCCCTTCTGTTATCAAAGCTTAGAAGTTTTGTTTGTGTCCGCACTTCGTGTCTGGCATAAAATGCAAAATTCCCCAGAATATTCCTTTTTAGATTGTCTCTCATTTTTTTTCTCCATTTTTTTTGTTTTGAGGGTTGAAATTTTTATTACTCTAGTTATACTACTAGATACTAGTGTGTTTGTCAAGTCAAAAAGGAGAGAAAGATGGGATTTAAAACAAAGGTGCAGTTGATCAACCGGAAAGAGAGTCAGCAATGGTACATCAATTTCCCGTCGGCATGTGCGCAGATGATGAATTTCAAGAAAGCGGAAATCGTGGAATGGGTGATTACCGATACCGGTGATCTTATTTTAAAACGCGGAAAGGATGTAACACAAGATGAGAAGAAAAAAGCTTAAAGCTCCGAAATATGCCGGAGAAGAATTCAGCAAAGAGTATGCTTTCACCCTTAAGCAGTGCGCTTCACAGCGTACTGCTTTTGAAGCATCTTTAAAACTCTCTTCCTCTCCTGAAGCATACTCGGTTGTTTCTGAAATAGGATCAGAGTTTATTAAAACACAACGTGACCTTGACGGAATGACAGCTCAAATTCTGTTCGATTTAGAACAGGAAATACAATCACTTCGTGCAGACAAAACGAAATTGGAACGTGAAAAAAAGGGGCTCCTTATTGAGCTTCGCAAGTCTATGAAAATCAAGGATGTGGAAGAAAAAGCAGATACTGAAGAGACGATGCCGGATGAGAAGGTGCAACAGAAAAGAAAACGTGGTGCCCCAGTCGGTCATCGTGGAAATAGCAGACCTATTCCCCGGTTCTTTAATTATGAAGAGGTTGTTCCGCCACCGCCGGAATGCGATTGCGGATGCTGCCAGATACTTCCGCTTGACGAATCGGATGATAAATATATTGAAGATATCAGCCCTGTAGTGAAAATCGTAACTAAAATCAGATATCTTATGGGAAAATGTGCGGGATGCGGGAAAATAGTTCCAGAACTCCATAAATAGGGTTAGAACAATCGCAGATTAAACGCTCTCCTTTTTGAAAAATTGAAGAAGAGTGTTACTCCTTTCATAAAAAAATAAAATTGAAAGGAGCAACAAAATTGACTACTTCAACTCTAGCACCAATTCTTGGAACTGACAAATCCAATCCTGCATTTTCTGTATACACTCTTATTGGAAATAAAGATTTTTTTGAAGTTTACTTTGGCTTGGCTTTGCTTGAGAAAGTCAATGGGAACACCGATGGCATTCAGTTTAAATATCTACTTGGGCGTCTATATAATGCAGGTATAACCAGAAAAAAACTTGTCGAGGCGTTTGAGGTTCCCTTATCCACTATACGTCGCTACGGAGAAGCCGTCAAGAGTACCGATCCGGAAGATATGATGCGTCGATTTTCCGGTCAAGGAGCAGTAAAAAAACTCACGCCTGAAATAGAAAATTATATCCGCTGCGAATTTCGCAGACTATATCAGGAAAATAAATACACTTACAGTTCGAAGATTATTTGCCAGGTGAAAGAGATATTCGGCGTTTCTTTTTCCTCTGAGACTATTCGCCCATTTTTTAACGATGAAAAACGAATTTTGCCGGAGGAAAAAGAAGATGTCTCCAAAGGATCGGATAAGACTGAAAAAATACCGGAGAGAGCGAATATCTGCGAATGTTCTTCCCCCACAGCCTCAAAAGAATCAAACAATCGCAAGTATTCGCTCTCTAATTTCGATATCGTTGGAGAAATGCCCGCGCCATTTCTTCTTAAACATGCCGGTCTTTCTTTGCTCCTGCTATCGATAAAAGAACTTGACATCAATCAGCTGGCGGAACAATGGATGAGCTCTGTGCTGCTCGGAGCAATGAATATCGAACAAAGCGGAGGACTGGATTTTCGCGCCCTTGATTTTCTTCTCGATAACAAAACAATTTCATCCACGAATTACCAAAGAAGGCTTTTAAAGTCGCTTGCGGCGGATAAAAACAATATAATGGGGTTGCTCCGCGCGAATGCCGCTTTCATAGGACTCGAACGAAAAAAGAATGTTTTCTTTTATGATCCTCACGGAGTAAAATACACCGGAATGAAGGATATCCTCAAAGGCTGGTGTGGTTCCGTGGGAAAAATAGGCAAGGTCAATTACCAGGACTTTATGCACACTGTCGATGGTTATCCTGTTTATTTTGAAATCCATGACGACTATCTTGACATGCGTGAACGCTTGATTGATGAACTGGAAGTTTTTTATGAAGAAATCTTTCCCGGATCGCAAAAGCCCACTATGATCGTTGACAGAGGAATATACGGCAAGGACAAAATGATGGAACTTGACTCAAAAGGATATGGACTGGTTACCTGGGGGAAAAACTACAAAAAAGACGCATGGGATAATGATAAGCAGGAAACCACTTTTAAGACAGAACGTTGTAAGAACGATTCGAAAGACATAAAAATATGGAATATAAGGTTCATAAAAGACGATACATGGAATGAAATCGAAAATTATCATCGGCTTATCGTCAGAATAACTTCGCCCGACTCGATGGAAGAATATGAAGTTCCGATTCTTTCCAATGGGAAAATTGACGATTTATCAGCAGTGAAATATATGCTAATCAGATGGATACAGGAAAATGATTACAGATATCTTGACCGTAATTTCGGCATAAATGAAATCACGACATACAAGGAGCATGATTATTCAAAATTGACTGTGAAAGAAAAACTGGCATATTCGGAAACGCATGATTTTTTATCTAAACAAAAAAGAAAAACTGATTCAAAGTTGAAAGTCTTACTACTTGAATATGAAAAGAAAAAGATGAAAGAAGAAACACTTTCAATAAAAAAGCGTGAGAAAATCGAAGAACTTAAGAAAATGGTCATTGAACTGGAGGAGGAACTGAAAAAAGCTTCAGGAAAAGTGGATAAAGCTGGTAAGCTTGTCGCTCAGGGCAAAAAACGCCTTGCTTATGAATCAAAATACTATATGGATGTCATAAAAATAACAGCAAGAAACCTATTCTGCTCACTGCTAGAAAAATTCAGACCGTACCTTGATAACTACAGAGATGATCATCAGCTCTTGAGAGAATTAACCCGGGCAGCGGGATATATCGAATACAGCGAGACCGGCTTATTCATAAAACTGCACCCGGATCGCAACTATCAACCACGGCAAAGAAAAGCAATTCTCTCTTTTTTGGCAATGATTTCATGCGATATAAATGAAAAGAATCCTGACAAGCTTCCTGTGAATATTACACTTTCAACTTATATTAATAATGGATATCCACAGAAAATCCAGAGCGTTTAATCTGCGATTGTTTGTTTTTACTCTAGCCTCGTTTTAGTGAGCTCTGGAATATATGGCAAGGACAAAATGATGGAACTTG
>JAGLQA010000200.1 GCA_023137075.1 Candidatus Aminicenantota bacterium | reverse complement strand
TGGTTGATGGTGGCTCCGCAATTCGCTATGGCACCGGTGGGATTGCCGTTATTGGTAGCTCTCTGCAATGCTTCCGAGAAGCAGGTTTGTCCTTTGAATTTTCCAACCACACAGGCAACGGTAAAGATAAAGGGCAATTCGTATTCATTCGTCAGGGCATTCACATCGCCATTATTGTATTCCCAGGAAGATGTCCACCAGCCGAAATCATAACCGTGACCGCAGTAAAAAATGGTGCCCGTCCCGGCATTGATTAAACTGGTCATCAGTGCGGGACTGCCGCCGGCCTGGTGGCAGGGAGAATATGTGTAACCGTAGCCTGTCAGATCGGCGCCGATATTATTGATGTGCTCATAATCATACTCACCGTCGTCTCCGGTGCCTTCGGAAGAACCGAAGCCGATGGCATTTCTGAAAAACGCGGCGGTGGGAAGCACATCACTTTCATAATGAATTGTCCGTTCCACCTGGGTGATAACATCAGCAGAGGTTTCCGCCGAGAAACGGCCCACGAAAATTTCCTGGTAATAGTCGCTGCCGACGATCAAACCATAGCTATTATCGGAATAATAATTCCTGATCTTAACGGCGGGAACTTGTTCATGGTCGCCGACCAGCAGTAGATAGGTCAAACCATTGGTGTTGTAATAATTGGCAACATAGGTCTTTAATGCGGAAGAACTTCCGATGGTGGAATAGTTTACCAGGTCCACGTTATAACCAATGCTCTGTTTCCAGGACACAAATATTGCCATTTCATCCATAAAATCAGAATAGCATACAATCAGGTAATTGCCGACAGGATCGTTTACCGGTGTGTACTGTAAATTCGCGTCATCGGCAAAGTTGATAAAATGTCTGTCATAAATACTCCTGAATTCAGGTTGGTAGCCCTGGGGTTTCTTATCTCTGACCAGGATATTTTCACCTTTTTGCCCGGTGTTTGACACTTTTACCGTAATTTCCGTATATACCCTTAAAACTTTTGTAACCGGGTTATACTGGAACGGATTAACGCTAACGGCCTGGCCTCTTAAGTCCCTTGCAATGTAAGGGTTGCCAGGTGCCGCCAGGTTTCCGGGATAAAAAGCATCTCGCTGATACACCTTGCCATACTCATAAGGCACATCATCGGGATTGATATCCCTGGTTAAAACACCTTTTGAAGGCGCAATAACTACATTAGTGATGTCGATGAACCGGGAGTCGATTACCTCAACTTTCATTTTTGCCTGATCCGGGATAACCAGGGCCGCTGTTAACTTAGATAATTCCGGGGCGCCTTTGACCAGGATCTTAGCTGCTCCGGGAACGTCTAAAACTTTTGCGTTTCCGGCAGGAGTAGCAACATTCCTGAGATCATAAGAATTGACCTCGAATTTCAGTACCGTCACATCAGGTGTCGAAGATACCAGGCTAGCCTTATTCTCCTTCGCACCATATGCAGCGGTGAGACACACTGCCAGTAAAATCACAGCCAATACTTTAAATTTTTTCATGAAAACCTCCAATTCTTTTAGATTTATGAATCTTTAATAATATATTGTGACTCAAAAATCCGCAATTTCAATAGGCCATAAGTACTATTTTAAGTAGTAAGCACTCTTCGTCCATGTAAGACTAAAGTTGTAATACGAAAGTTGTATTCTCACCCGAAAAAAATGAATTCGGAAATTTTTTCTCGATATAAGAGGCTTTCTCCACACTCCCCCTCTCACGCGACATACAACTAAAGTTGTATTATTTGTTGAAATTCAGAATCCTGGGCTTCCATTGGAATGGTGATTTCCGCTTTAATCCCTTTTTCCGTACCGATAGAATTGTTTACAATTGTTTGATTGTTTATTTACGATAAGAATAGAGATAACGCTTGATTTTATGAGTGGCGGTTGTCTGAAAAGCTTCCCTCCGGAAAAAACATTTTTTTATCCTGGAAAATGCCGGAAGCCTTCGGTTGATATCAGTACGGATATCCTCCAAAATTCCGGCAATAATCTTTTCCTGGTCAGTTCCGGTCTCGCTTTCTAATTTCGCTTCCAAAAACTCCGGCTCAAAGTGAATAAGCGCTTCAATATCTCCTTTGTTTTCAACCACTAAGGACTCCTGGACACAAAGCAAGCTGTTAAGTTTTTCTTCTATAACCTCAGGGAAGACGTTTTCCCCATTCGAGCCTAAGAACATACTCTTGGATCTGCCTTTTATAAATAAATAGCTGTCTTCACCCAGGAATCCCCGGTCACCGGTTTTAAACCAGCCGTCGGTTGAAAGTACTTCGTCGGTAAGTTTTTTGTTTTTAAAATATCCTTTCATTACATTCGGCCCTTTAGCATAGATCTCACCCACACCGGTTTCAGGGTCCGGATCGACAATCTTTATCTCTACGTTACAAAGGGGATATCCACAGGAACCTTTTTTTGCCATCCCAATGGGCTCTCCTGTGAGAAGGGGCGAAGTTTCGGTCAAACCGTAGCCGGGAACATAGGGAAAGCCGCCGATGATCATAAAATCTTCCACTTCGGAATTCAGAGGCGCTCCACCGAAAGCCATGACCCTGATATGACCGCCCAAAAAATCGAGAATACCCTTAACCGCTTTTTTATATAAAATTTTCTGAATGAAAGGTATCCGGGTGAGACCCCTAATTAAAGAATTTTTTTCAAATAGGTTTTTTACTTTCTTTTTATAGATTTTTTCTATAATAAGAGGGACCGATACGATACAAGTAGGTTTGACTGCTGCGCAGGCTCTCTTCAGTATCGTTGGTGTCGGGGGTTTTCCGGTGTAATAAATTGAAGAACCGTTAGCCATGGGCAAAAGAAAACCCAACGTGGCTTCAATAGAGTGGGATAAGGGCAGGATAGAGAGAAACCTGTCGGTTTCATCGAACTGTATCATCTCTGTCATGGGCACGACATTGGAAATAATGTTCCCGTGTGTTAACATGACACCTTTTGAGAAACCTGTTGTACCTGATGTATATATAACGGCTGCCAGGTCATCTGCGTTGACCTCTGTTGAGATCAACCCGGTTTTTTCTCCCAGGTCCTGGATTAAAAGCGAAAATTTGTCCAGGGTATCGTTTATGAATTCCGAAAAAGGGATAGTATGAAAACCGGTGTCTTCTATTGAGAAATTGTCCAGTATAATGATCGATTTGACGGTTTTACAATTTTCATAGGTTAGTTTTTCTACTTGCTTTTTGGTGGCAAATAGGAGTTTGCTTTCCGAATGATTTAATATATGCTCGATGTCTTCTGCCGGAAAATCGGGTAGAATAGGTACTGTTACAACTCCCATAGAGACGATACCCAGGTAAGCAATTCCCCAATTAGGCGAGTTTTCTCCGAGAATAGCAACATGGTCCCCTTTCCTGATGCCGTTTTC
>JAGLQA010000020.1 GCA_023137075.1 Candidatus Aminicenantota bacterium | reverse complement strand
CCTGATACTATTTGCTTACCGGGTGAATTTTTTACGCAGCCCTTCACCGATAAAATTGAACGAGATGATAATAGAAAAGAGTACGATACCGGGCGCCACGATAAACCGGGGCTGATCATAAATGTGCGCAATCCCGATATCGATCAACTGTCCCAGGCTAGGCACCTCCGGGTCAAGCCCGAGGCCGAGAAAGTTCAGGCTCGATTCCGCCAGTATAACTCCCGCTGCTCCCAAGGATGCCTGGACCAATACGATGGGTAGGATGAGGGGCAGCATATGAAAAAAAATAATGCGTCCAAAGGAGGCGTTATAACTCCTGGCTGCCGTGATGAATTCTTTATGCTTGTGTTTCAACACTTCTGCCCGAACCAGACGGGCATACCCCACCCACGACGAAAAGGTGAGAATAAAAATCAAGCCTGGGATCCCGGGATTAAAAAAAGCGGATAGGCTAATGGCCAATAGTATACCGGGGAACGCAAGTACGACATCCACTATTCTCATCAAAATCGCATCGACGATGCCACCGGCAAAACCCGATACCATGCCGAGTACTACCCCGATAGAAGAAGATAATAACACCACGGCAAAACCGACAAAAAGCGAAATCCCGGCCCCATAAACCACACCGGAGAGCAAGTCCCTTCCCAATTCGTCGGTTCCTAAGGGGAATCGCGACGATGGCGGCTGCCAGCGGGTGTCCATATCTATTTCGATGGACAAGCTTCTCATAAGTAAAAAAACACTCATCATCACGAGGATAGTGGCCAACATAAACAGGCCGATTTTCAACTGGTAGTTAGATTCCCGTGATTTCATTGTTTCTGCTATTCAGGCCATCATGGAGGTCAAACCGGTGCAGCGAGCGTCTGCTCTTCGGGTCCAGGGCAAAATAAGAGAGGTCTACTAAAAAATTAATGACTAAATAGACAAAGGTAATAAAAACGATTAACCCCTGTATCATGGGATAATCTCTCCTGCCGATAGACTCGATCAGCAGTACGCCGATACCTTGCCAGGAAAAAACCGTTTCCGTGATAATTGCTCCCGTTAGTAACGCCCCGAATTGCAAACCGATCGTAGTAACGATGAGTATCAGGGCATTTTTTAATACATGGTTTTTGAATACCCTGAAACCGGACAATCCTTTTGCCCTGGCCAGCAGGACATAAGGCTTTGTCAACTCCCGGCTGATCGATGTTTTGATAATGCGGGTAAGAAAAGCGCTCATAGAAGCGCCTAAGGTCAGGGCCGGAAGCACAATGTGTTTTAATCCTTCGCTGCCGGATACCGGGAGCCAGCCTAACCTGACGGAAAACAGCATAATCAATAGGGGCCCTAAGAAAAAATTCGGCACCGCAAGTCCGGCGGAACTGGCAACGGTGACCCAGGAATCGATAAGACTATTCTCTTTGAATGCGGCCAGCGCACCAAGGGGAAAAGAGATCAACAGCGCGATCATCACAGCCGCGAAGGCTAAGTAAACCGTATTGGGCAAATAGTTCAGTATATTTGCCATAACCTCCCGGTTGTTGAACAGTGATTGTCCGAAACTCAAATCAACCAGGCTGCAGGTAAAATCCACATATTGAGACAGAAGCGGTTTGTCAAGATTCAATTCTTTTCTTAATCTCTCTACATCTTCTGTTTTTGCCCCCTCGCCCAATATCGCCGCCACCGGGTCGCCGGGAATAAGGTGAACTAAGAAAAAAATCAGGGTGGCAACCACAAACAATAAGAATAACAGCAGCAAAACTCGTTTAATAATATAGCTCTTCATCAGGATTATTCATCAGGAAAACCCCATTATAAATAAAAAAGTCCCAAATTTCAAATATACTGTTTTTTTTCCATTTTTTCTCTTGAATTTTTCCCTGCTATATGGTAATCATTAGTATTAATCCCTAAAAGGGAAATACACGAAAAATGATTATTCCTATCGGACACGAAAGCCAGAAAGTGAACAGGATTCCCTGGATATCCTTTATCATAATGGCAGCTTGTTTTGTGATCCACATTGCCATATCGTCGGCGATGAATAAAGTAGAAAAAGAGCTGCAAACGGATCTCTATAATTTGTTTCATTACTACTTCGAACATTCATACTTACAGTTCAATGATGAAATCAAGGAATTATTCAAATTAAATGACCGGATCGAAGAAGCCTTAGAGCAAAGAGCCCGGCTTCTCGGCGCACAACCGGAAATCCCGGAGGGTTTTATCCTGGAAGAAGAGCAGCGGGAATTAGACCGGTTTTCCGATAAGCTTCTTGCCACTATTGAAAAAATTCCCTTTAAAAAATACGGTTTTGTGCCCACAAAAAAGTCACTTTTCACACTTCTCAGCTACATGTTCCTGCACGGCGGCTGGCTGCATTTGATCGGAAATTTGTT
>JAGLQA010000002.1 GCA_023137075.1 Candidatus Aminicenantota bacterium | reverse complement strand
ATTTGATTTCGGATTCATCAATCTGTCAAATGCTTCTATTGACAGATTGAGGGTTCCGAAATATTTTTTCATTGCCCCAATAAGGAAACCAACTTTATCCACAAATTATTTTATAGAACCAAAACTTCCAAAAGTAGAATTAATCCAAACTTGTACATGCGCTGGAATTTTATCGCTAAATAGAGTACAATATAGAATCAACTATAGGAATTCATAGGAGTAACCCATGAAAAAAATAGCATTATTTCTATTAATCTTACCCAACCTCGTTTTTGCCGAAATCGGCAAAGTATCATTTTCTTTTCCCTTAAACATCGACCAACCCTTCGGCATGACCGTCGACGGCAGCCGGCTCCTCATCGCGGACCGGGCTACGGGAAAACTTCTCCATTTCTGTACCAAAGGGAAGAAGATCGTTGATACCACGGTCCTGCCCTGCCCCCATCCCTACGGCATTGCCAGAGACAGTAGCGGGCTATGGATCAGTGACCGGGAAAACGACCGTATCTTTCACTTTCACATGGAGAAGAACCGGGTAGATTATATACTCCATGACGTGGAAACCGATGCCTCGGGACTGGCCTGGGACGGCGAATGCCTATGGGCCACATCGAGAAACAAATTCCTGAAATTAGATCCCTCCGACGGGACGGAGCTGAAAACCTTCGACGGTCCGGGCAGAGATACCACGGCGATATTCTATGACGGTCATTATCTCTGGCTCTCGGAACGGTACGGAGACCGCATCGTATGTGCCACGAACAGCGGAGAAATCTTCGGGATACTGCCTTCTCCGGGCCCTTTCCCCACCGGTATCTGCCGCATCGGCGATACCCTTTACATACTGGACTTTGAAGAGAAGATGCTGTATGCCGTTGATATAGAGGCAAACTCGGAACCCTACTATTCAGGCGAACCTCACCTCCGGCAGGTTCATTTTACCTGCAGTTTAGATAACCGCGGCCCGTCAGGTGACGTCACAGGCAGGCTCTACTCCGCTGTCGGCAAAGATGGCCTGCACCAGAAAATAGTAGAGCCCCTGGTTTTTTCCCCCACCAACGTCTCATTTGTCAAAGATAATTGGGGTCAGAAATTCGCCTTTTTGGAAGGTGGTATCCCGGCCTTAAAATCTCTTGAATTAGGATACCGGACAACGATTGAGACCCGGGATTTAAAATTTTTCATCCTGCCTGAATGGGTACAGCCCTTAGACAAAATCCCCGCAAAAATTCGCAAAAAATACCTGGTGGACGGTCATAAGCTGAAGTTGAACGATCCTTATATCAAAAATCTGGTAAACAAGATTGTGGGCGATGAAACGAATCCCTTCTGGATTGCCTTTAAGATTCACAAGTACCTGCATTTAAACATCACGTACAAAATGACCGGCGGCTGGAATGCCGCTCCCACTATACTCAAGCGGGGTAACGGTTCCTGTTCGGAATTTACATTCTCTTTCATTGCCTTGTCCCGGGCAGCCGGTCTGCCGGCCCGCTACGAAGCAGGGTTGGTTGTACGGGGGGACGACGGCTCTATTGACGATGTTTACCACCGTTGGGTCCAGGTGTACTTGCCGCCCTTCGGCTGGATTCCGGTTGATCCCAGCAGCGGCATACCGGCCACTACCATGGACGTTGCCAGGAGTTTCGGCTCTCTTTCTCACCGTTTTTTTATCACCACCTACTCCGGCGGAGATTCTCCCTATTTAGGCTGGAATTACAATTACAACGCTTTTTACGAATTTTCCGGATATGCCGTGGTCAATCGCCGCGCCGAAGCCAAATGGTACCCGGTAAAAGAATAACTATAATGATTTACTTCAGGTAATTTAAAATGAAAAATAAAAAAATAGTAATCCCAATCATCGCAGTAATGGCTGCCGTGTTTTTTTTGTTATCCTTACAGGCCTGCAAAGAGCGTGGTACCGGGGTGAATGATTTGAATATACTGTTGATTACCCTTGATACGACACGGGCGGATCATATCGGAGCGTATGGACACGGCACGATCAAAACTCCCCATATCGACGATCTTTGTAATAAAGGCGTTATGTTTCAAAATTGCTATTCGCCGGTGCCTTTAACCCTTCCGTCCCACTGCTCTATGTTTACCGGGAAATACCCCATCGGTCACGGAGTCAGAAACAACAGTAGTTTCCGTCTAATCAGCGATGAGTGTAACCTGGCTGAACTGTTGAAGAAAAGGGGTTATCACACCCATGCGGTTATCGCCGCTTTTGTGCTCATCGCAAAATTCGGACTGAACCAGGGTTTCGATATTTATGACGATACTTTTTCGACTGCCGAAATTCCGGCGGACGAGGTTTACAAAAAATTCAAGAGCTGGTTCGATGCCAATCTGAACAAAATTTTTTTTTCCTGGGTTCATTTCTACGATCCTCATGACCCCTATGAGCCTCCGGCCGAATATGTCGAAAAGGGCAGCGAAAATGATGATTTAAAACGCTATTCCGGTGAGATCGAATTTGTGGATAAGCACGTGGGTAAAATTATCGAAGATTTGAAATCCTCCGGGATTCTTAGTAAAACCCTGGTTATTATTGCCGGTGACCATGGTGAAGGTTTCGGTGAACACAACGAGTATGGCCATTCGATTTTCTGCTATGAAGAGGATTTAAAAGTACCCCTTATTTTCTATAACGAAACGATGTTTAAAGAAAAATCAATAGGGAAGCGGGTAAACCTGGTTGATTTGATGCCCACGGTACTTGACCTGCTGGGTATGCAAATCCCAGGTGAAGTCCAGGGCAGGAGTTTTTTGCCGATGATGAAAGGCAAAGAGGAAGCCGAAGAGAGAACCTTTTATTTTGAAAGCATCTATGGAAACGAGGAGTTCAACTGGGCTCCTATAACCGGAATGATTACCGGAGATTACAAGTATATTTCCTTACCGGAACCCGAATTTTATAACCTGAAAAGCGATAAGGGTGAGCGGAAGAATATATTTAGAGAAAAGTTTAATATGGCCAGGAAGTATGATGAAAAGCTAAAAGAACTTATTCTTACCTATTCCACCCCGGGTTCATCTGAAAAGTCAAAGCGTGATTTGACTGAAAAAGATATTCGCCGGTTAGAATCCTTAGGATATATATCCGCTTTTTCCAATAAATCCAAACAGGATATCCAGGTAGATCCGAAAAAAGGGGTGGTGGTTTACAATATATTAAAATCCTTTTCCGAACAAATAAAAAAAGGAGAAAACCTGGACAGGATTGAGGATGAATTAAAAAAAATATTGGAAGAAACCCCGGAATTAAAGACACCGCTGGTTTTTACACTGCTGCACGATATTTACAAAGAGAGACAGGATTTAACGGCAGCCTTGAAAATCCTGAAAGAAGGAGTACAGGAATTTCCCGGTGTATACCGGTTCCGATACAGGCTGGCTGCCTTCCTGTACCAATTAAAACGATACGATGAAGTGATTGAGCAGGGCCGCATTATTCTCAAGGAGAATCCCCTTTACGCCCGGGCCTACGTCCTATTAGGCAATGTGTATAACCAGGGGAACAATAGTGAAGAAACGGTAAAAAATTTCCGGGAGGCGCTGGACCTTGAGCCTGACAATGTCCCGGTGAAGATGAAATATGCCGGTATACTGGTGGATTATAGGCGGTTTATTGAGGCGGTTGAGGTTTACAATTCCATGTTAGACGCGACTGAAGTTGCGAATAACCATAATTTCTTATTTAAAATTGCCATGATAAACACCCGGTATGGTACCATGGAAATGGCGGAAAGAATTTTATACCGCCTGACTCACCTGAAACCCTCCGGGAAATATTTTTTCTATTATGCCATTGCCCTTGCGAAAAACAGGAAATTCCGGGAAGCGATAAAACAAATGGAAAAAGCCCTTAATGAATATTCCCGGGATTTAACTCCTGACCAGCAGCAGCAGGCCCACAATGCGCTCGGGATGTGGAAGAGAAGCCGTTAGAATGTCCG
>JAGLQA010000199.1 GCA_023137075.1 Candidatus Aminicenantota bacterium | reverse complement strand
GGGGCTAAATCGGGCATCTCCATGCCGGTGTTAATCAGCGCATCGGTTGCCAGAACCCCGGGCCCACCGGCATTGGTTACAACGACCACTTTGTTTCCTTTCGGGATCGGCTGCGTGGACAGGGCCGCGGCAACATCAAATAGTTCTTCAACCGTGTCCACACGAGTGATCCCGGTTTGTTCGAACAGGGCATCGACGCCTACATCCGTGCCGGCCAGGGCGCCTGTATGAGAGACGGCGGCTTTGGCTCCCAGACCGGTGCGTCCGGATTTTACCGCTACAATCGGTTTAACCAGCGATACTTCCCGTGCTATTCGTGTGAAGTTACGCGGGTTACCGAAATTTTCCAGGTACATCAGTATAATATCGGTTTGCGGATCATTTTTAAAATATTCCAGGATATCGTTGGAAGAGATGTCTGCTTTGTTGCCGATGGAGGCCATTACAGAAAAACCGATGCCCAATTTTTTAGCATGGCTCATAATAACCTCACCCATGGCGCCCGACTGGGTAATAAATCCGACTTTCCCGGGTTTGGGGTAGGTTTTGCCGAAATTTACATTCAGGTTGATTTCCGGGTCCGTATTTACCACCCCGAAACAGTTTGGTCCGATCATCCGCATGTTATACCCTCTAACCACCTCCAGGAGTTCCAATTCATGTGCTTTTCCTACGGGTCCGACTTCTGAAAACCCGGCGGAAATAACGACCATTCCTTTAACTCCCTTTTCTCCGCACTGTTCGGCTACTTTTGTAACGTGTCCTTTCGGCACAATTATAATAGCCAGGTCTACGGCATCGGGAACATCGAGAATGGTCGAATAGGCTTTTATAGAATGTATTACCGGTGTTGTGGGATTAACCGGGAAAACTTTCCCATTAAATTCAGCGGATAAAATGTTATGTAAGATCTCCCGGCCGATAGTGCCTTTGCGCCGGGACGCGCCTACCACTGCAATCGAGCGGGGCCGGAAAATATAATCCAATTCATGTTTCATCATACCTCTCAAATTATTATCTTTAAATCAGGGAATTGTATTGTATATAATATCTCCACTTTTTGCAAGGTCTCGCCCGGGGGGAATTCGTCACCTGGTTCTTTAAATCATCCAGGACTAACCTCTCATTCGGCCGGCGCTCAGGCAGGCTTGATAGGCGTCGATAAATCCCGCCCCGGTTGCTTCATCCGGCCCGGTGCGCGCCTCATCCCCTAAACCCGTCGTGCCTCTATTTACATCTTTTGCCGTTTCCTGTAAGATGGATTTTACCTGGCCCGGGGTTAAATCCGGGTTGGCCGACAACATCAAAGCGGTAATTCCGGCCGCTTGCGGACAGGCGGCGGAGGTACCGGAAAAAATGCCCCAACCCTTCTTGCTCTTCGACTCCGGCATATTACTTCCTTCAAGATTGCAGCCCTTTGGCACTGGCAGCATAATATGGCCTTTCATCGGCTCGCTGCCATATTCACCCACGATGCCGCACACATCCGGCACCCGGCGTCCCGGGTACAATTGGCTTTCAAAAGAGCTGGCGTAACTTGACGCTTTGAGAGTTCCATCCGCTTCAACCGTCACCCCACCAACCGCAATCACATCGGGCATAGAGGCGGGGAATGCTTTATGGCCATTTCCCGCGGCAAACACGACAATAACACCGTCGTCGATGGCATCGTTAATAATAAATTCGACATCACGAATCTCATTAAACAGGTTGGGGTCCGTATTCTTGATCTCTTCTTTTGAATATTTGTCAATATCCCATCCCCAGGAATTGCTGATAATGTGGGGGTTTTGCTCCAATGATGTTTCCAATGCCAGGGCCGAATAATCGCTGTGTTTGACCCCGATAAATTGGCAATCGGGTGCCATTACCAGAACATTCGCGCTTTCTCCGGTGCCGTGACCGCTGGTATCCTCTGCGGGGTCACCCAAACCCGGTGTCGAAACCCGTTGAATGTTATACCCCTGGCTGTCAAAGTAGGAGTGCCTGGCAAAACCCGTATCTGCCATAGCCACGCGAGTATTCCGGCCGGTCCAGCCATTTCTGTGGCATGGACTGCCGTTAAGCGACCGCAGCACTTCCGCTAACCTCAGGTGATACACGCTGACGCAGGGTGAAATGAATGATATGCCATAAAATTCCGGTGGTGTCGGGATATAGGCAAAGGCAATCGTATCTTTCAACTCCTCCGGGATCTTTAATTCCGATTTTGGTGACAGAACGCTCTCTGGGCCCTTAAAGACGCGAACGGGCGGTTCTTTGGATTTCTTTTCAATCAAATCCGTTTTGAAAATTTCTTTGAATTTCGCTTTCGGCACCTCCGCATCTAAGGAATTATTCCGGGTAATTTTCGCGGAAATCCCGATATGAAGTGATTTTCGTAAGGCTTCCGTGGTTCTTCTCACATCCGGTGAAAAACGTTTTGCAACCAGGGGGAAAATTTCCCTTAAATCCGCTGTGATGGAATCACCTTCTCTCGTTTTGGGTACCAGGCGTACCCTGATTTGCTCAGACATTTAAAACCTCCCTTTTAAATGTATTTTTTTTATTAAATCAGATGCTTTTTACTAATTTAGAAAAATATGGGCTTTGTCGGGAAATAAATGGAATCCATATGCTGTTTAATCCCTTCGGGGATAGTGGGTTCTTTCCGGAACCTCATCCCTTCGCTCGTTTCTACTATCTTTGAGTTAAAAATTTTTTCATATAAACGGATGTCTCCGGCAAAGCTAATCCCTCTTGGTGAAATTTTTATTATTTTGAATCCGAACTTATCCAATTCATGCGCATAGTTTTCCGACAATTGCCTGTCCTTGACCGACAGGGACAATCTCGCCCGGACCATTTTTTCGGCCATCATGTACGCCTCTTTTTTTTTCTTTTTGATTTCCTCCAGGTTCATTTTTTCCTTCCTCGAAAATACTCCAATAGAAACAGAAAGTCAAGCCCTAGGCGGGCGCTTTTTTCATTTTTTTCAAGGCGGCAAGTATCTTTTCAGGAGTAATGGGAAGATCCCGGATACGGACGCCTATCGCATTATAGACGGCATTGGCAATGGCCGGTGCGGTGGGTACAAGCCCGGGTTCACCCACTCCCTTGGCGCCAAAGGGGCCGAAGCTGTCATTCGTCTCTACAAACTCCAATTCAATGGGGAAATCCATCTCGTGAACGGTCGGTATCTTATAATCCCTGAAATTCGGATTCATGATCTTGCCTTCGCGGGTCTGTATCTTCTCATATAGAGCATAACCGACACCCTGCGCTGCCGCGCCGTACATCTGGCCTTTAAGACCCTGGGGATTTAGAACTTTCCCCACATCATGAACGGCAATAAGGCGAAGGATCTTAACCTCACCGGTCTCGGTATCAACCTCCACTTCCGCTCCCTGGGTACCATACACGTAGGTGGAAGACATATTGCCCTTTCCCTTCTCCCAGTCAGGGAGTTCACTGGGCGGATCATAAAAAACCTCGGCGTTCAGCATCGTGCCTTGCCGGCGAAAATGGATTGACCGGAGCAAACGCCCCAATTCCAGGCGCAGCCACGGCTCATCGGGGGCATCCTTTATAAAAATGTATCCGTCCACCATGTCGAAACGGTCCTGTTTTGCCGCTTGTTCGACATTAAAACCGGGTGGCGAATAGCCGGGATTATCCTCCTTAAATTTTTTTAAATTTTTTGCCGCATCCTCAGGAAATATTTTTTCAGCATACTCGAAAATTTTCCGGCGCAGGTTTTCCGCGGCTTTTATGGCCGCATTACCCGACATGAATGCGCCCCTGCTGGCATGGGTGCCCACATCCCAGGGACAGGTGAATGTATCGGTGGCATTTATAAACACTTTGTCCGGAAGTACACCCAGGGACTCGGCAATCGTCCGGGCCAGGCCGGAATGCAGCCCCTGCCCCATCTCCACGCCGCCGTAGAAAACGTAGACATTGGCGAAATCGTCTAACATAAGCATCAGGCCGGTGCCATCGGACCGGTAGATACGGCCCCCACCTCCCACGTGAAAGAGGGATGCCATGCCGACGCCCCGGTGCTTTCCCTGCTTGCGACTATTCTTCCAATCTAACTTCCGGGAAACTTTTTCTAAGCATTCCTGCAAGCCGCAGGTGCTGATTTTCAAACCCATCGGCGTGATTTCACCCGGTTCATTGCGGTTAATCATCCGGAAATCAAAGGGGTCGATGCCTGCCTGTTCAGCCAACTCATCCATATTGCTTTCTAAGGCCCAGTTGAGTTCCGGGTTGCCGTAACCCCGCATGGCCTGGCAATAGGTGTTGTTGGTGTAATACAAATCGGCATTAAAGTAAACGTTGTTTACCTTGTAAAGGGAGGTGGCCGGCAGCATCATGACGCTGGGATAGGTGGCGCCCCAGGACGTGTAAGCGCCATTGTCGAGAATAACTTCCACATGACGGAAGGTTAGTTTACCCTTTTTATCACACCCCTGTATGATTTTCGTTTGTGAACTTTGCCTGGGTGAGAGGTTGGCGAACTCTTCGTCCCGGTTATACACTATTTTTACCGGTCTGTTGGTATGAAAAGCCAGCAGGATGGCGATATATTCGTAGGCATGGGTGTCAAGCCCGGTTCCAAAAGCCCCACCGATGGTGGGTACGATGACCCGGGTATTTTTACCGCGCAGTCCCATAGCGTATAAAGCCCGGTTAAAATCACGCTGTGCCAAGAACGGGATCTGGGTTTTGGTCCATATGGTGAGGTTGCCGCTCATATCAAACTCGGCAATACAACCGGCGGTTCCCAAACAGCTTTGCTGGATCAAGGGAGTCGAGAATTCTCCCTCAACTATATAGGCCGACGACTTCTTTCCTTCGTCCGGGTTCCCCGATCGATGGAAAAATTTCAGGGGAAGTTTATTGTCTTGCCTGGGCTTGCCCCGGGGGTCTGTTTCGTGTATTAACGGAGCGCCTTCTTTCCTGGCATCCGGGACTGAAAATACACCGGGAAGCGGTTCGTATTCCACCTCGATCAGG
>JAGLQA010000198.1 GCA_023137075.1 Candidatus Aminicenantota bacterium | reverse complement strand
AAAATCATGCCGGGCCGCTCCAGGTCACTGATATAATAGGCTTTCCCGGCAGCCTTTTCCGGCCCTTCCGGTCGCGAATATTCTTTTCCTAAATAACGAAAACCTGTCATTTTATTTCCTTTCCTTTTTCGGCCGCCTCTTTCACCGATTCGATGATCTGGACATACCCGGTGCAGCGGCAGAGGTTGCCCACTAAGGCATTACGGATTTCCTCTTCACCCGGATCCGGATTTGTATCTAACAAGGCTTTGGCGGACAGGATCATACCGGGAGTACAGAAACCACACTGGATTCCACCTTTTTCAACGAAGGCCTGCTGGATTACGGACAACCGGTTACCACTGCCCAAAAGTCCCTCGATCGTCGTAACGTTCTTACCTTCGATCTCAAAGGCCGGGTATAGACAGGAGTTCACCGCCCGGCCGTCAACAATAACGGTGCAGGCCCCGCACTCGCCTTCACCACACCCTTCCTTGGTTCCCTTATGTCCTAAGGGATCACGAAGTATATCGATCAGCCGCTTGTGCGCTTCTACCAATACGGATACGGCCGAACCGTTCAAAATAAAATGTATTTCTTTTCTCATTTTTCTTTATGCCATTCCCCGTTAGTATAGATTAATTTCCGCAGCGCACGCTTCAGGTAAACACCCACTATCCGGCGCCGGTAATCTTCGGTGGAACGAATGTCGGTTATCGGTGAAACAATACCTTCAGCCATTTTTTGCGCATTTAAGAAGATTTCTTCCGAAATGCCGGTATTCTCAAGCAATTGTTCCACTTCTTTTAGACGCAGCGGTACCGGCGCCACCGAACCGGCAGCGATTCTCACCTTGCTGCACCCAGGGCCGCTGCTTTTTATTTCAACGAGAAGGGCAAAACTGGCAATGGCTAAGTCCATCCGCACCCGGCCTTTTTTCATAAAGACGGACCTGGTATCCACCGAAGGCCTATCTAAAAGAATATCGGTCAATATCTCACCGGGAAGGAGACAGCTTTCACCGGGGCTTACGAAAAAATCGCTCAAAGGAACTTCCCGGGCGCCTTCAGGCCCTTTAAGGACCACCCTGGCCTCAAGAACCAGCAGAGGAAGCGCCGTATCCGCACAGGGAGAGCAGTTGCAAAGATTCCCCCCCAGGGTGGCAACATTGCGTATCTGGGTACCGCCTAACCGCTTCGCCGCCTGGATCAATACCGGAAGAATCCTACCCAATTCCGGGTGTTGAATCAAATCCGTAATGGTTGTCATGGCCCCGAGGCGAATCGTATCGCCTATATCAATCCCGGAAAGTTCTGGAATCGAGCGCAGTGAAATCAACGCACGCGGCCTTATTTCTCGTTGTTTAATCCGCACCATCAGGTCCGTGCCGCCGGCGATATACCCGGCACCGGGAAATTTTTTATTTAAGTCCCATACCTCAGTAAAGGATTTTGGGATTAAATAATCATAACCGTTCATGCTACTGCCCCCTGTTCTCTCAGGGCATCGATCTGCTTAGATGAGAACCCGATTTCGTTCAAAAGGGCATCTGTATGTTCGCCGTAAGCCGGGGCAAAGGGAAGTTCGCCATTGATCTTATCGAGGTATTCCGTGTGCTGCGCCGGTGGCGGAAGCCGCACCGGGCGGCCATCCGGGGTGACGGTTTTAAGGGCGGTCTCGGCGATAAAAGGAAGTTCAGCCACTTTCTCGATAGGCGTAATCGGCGAATGGGGAATCGCGGCTTCGGTCAGAACTTTTGAAATATCGGATGATGAATATTTTATTGTAATGGTTTCTATCTCCGCAAACAGCTCTTCCTGGTGAGCACGCCGGCCTTCATTGGTACAGTAACGTTCCCGGTCCAATTCGGCAAACATCGGGTCCCGGGTAATACGGATCCACTGTGAATCGCTGCCCACCGCGATATAGATATAAACATCTGCAGTTTTATAGGCATTGACCGGGATAAACTGGCGATGGCGGTTCCCGGAGCGTTTTAGCTCTTCGGGTGGGCTCCCCATATCGAGCATGGGCAAAAAGGTGTGCAGCCAGGATACAGCCACCTGGGCCATAGATATGTCGATCATTTTGCCATTGCCCGTTTCCATTCGTTCCATCAAGGCCAGGATAATCTGGGTAAAGGCTTCATCCCCTGCCTTTAAATCCACTACAGGAGGACCACCCTGGAGCGGAGGCCCATCATGGTGCCCGGTTATATCCATATAACCACACAACGCCTGCATAACCGGGTCATAACCCGGAACTTTGGGATAGCGGGTTCCCATGGCCGAAATACTGCACCAGATCAGGTCCGGCCGCGCTTTTTTCAGGGTTTCATAATCGATTCCGAATTGTTTGTGGCGAAAGGGGATCGTGTTGGTACAAAACACATCAACATTCAGTTTTTTTATTAAACGCTTCAGTATTTCCCGGCCTTCTTTTTTTTTCAGGTCAACGGCAATCGCTTCTTTACCGAGATTCGGTGCCACAAAGTAGCTGTGCCGGTCCTCTCCGGCAGCCGGTCTGCCGATGTAGCGGTTGGGGTCGCCCTTTGTCTTACGGCCGGGTAACGGGGTTGCCTCCAACTTTATAACCCGCCAACCCAGGTGGACGCAGCGAAGCGTCGCATACGGTAAGGTCAGGGCTTGCTCCATGCTAAGTACGACTTGAGGTTTCAATATTAATCTCCATTAATAGAAATTTCCAAATTATTCAAAAGAAGACGAATTTATCCATTTTGACTTTTCTAAGAATCATGTGGAAATTATAAAGGAAATATATAAATGTTTCAACACCTGCTTCCATTTTTTTCCAGGACTTCCTGAAGCGTTTTTATCAGGGTTGATAGTATTGATTTTTATACCGGTTTATGTTAACGTTGAACTTACCTTTCGGTTCATCCTTGTCAAGCAGCAAGCAGGAGGTATAAATGGATTTTAAATTTACCGAGGAACAGGATTTTTTCAGATCTGCGGTCAGAGACGCGGTTGACCGGCTCATCCGGCCCAGGACGCAGGAGATCGACGAAACCGATGAATTCCCCATGGATTTGTGGAAAGAATTTGCCGAATTGGGTTACTTAGGCATCCGGCATCCGGAAAAGTATGGAGGTCTGGATGTCGATGTTATCACATCGATGATTTTCTACGAAGAACTGGCCAGGGGTTCCTGCGGTTTTTCCATGTCTGTCACCATGCAAATTTTGATGGGCACCTATTTCATCGGTCGTTTCGGAACCGAAGAGATCAAACAGCGAGTTCTCGTTCCAGCCATAAAAGGAGAGAAGATCGGTACGATATGTTTTACCGAAGATCAATCCGGCTCAGACCTGGCCGGTACACGAACAACTGCCGTAAAAAAAGACGGCGGCTGGGTGATTAACGGCCGAAAAATGTGGATTACCTGCGGCCCTATCTGCGATTTTTGCACGGTATTGGCCACCACCGACCCGGAGAAAGGGCTAGACGGTCTTAGTTTCTTCCTGGTTGAAAAGGGAACGGAAGGTTTCAGCACGGGTCAAAAAATCAAAAAACTCGGTTCTCGCGGCTCGGTCACCGGAGAACTCATATTTGACAACGTCCGGGTACCCGAAGAAAACCTCTTAGGCGAAGGCCCGGGAAATGGGGTCAAGTACACCACCGATATTTTAAACGAGGTTCGGGTCATGACTGCTTTAAATGCCTGTGCCATTGCTAACGAGGCCATGTGTGACGCCCGGAAATATGCCCGGGAGAGGGAAGCCTTTGGCAAACCGATTGCCAAATACCAGTTGATCAGGGCCAAGTTTGCCAACCACTGGGCCCGGTACGAAGCGGCTCGTCTTTTTGCTTATAAAGCGGCCTGGATGATCCGGGAAGGTATGGACTGCCAGTATGAGTGTATGCTGGCCAAGATGTTGGCCACCGAAATGTGTATATCTGCCGTGGATGAAGCCAGCCGGATTTACGGGGGAAACTCCTTTGCCATGGAGTATCCCCAGCAGCGCTACTTCAGGGATGCCCGCTTCCTGCTCTTCGGCGGCGGCTGCCACGAAGTCCTCCAGAATGCCCTGGGTGCCGCCTACCTGCGCAAAGCCCATTAACCCCCCGGCATTGTGGCGCGGCGAGGAACTACTCAAAAAGGAGAACAAAAATGAAAATAGCGGTACTCATCAAACAGGTACCGGATCATGAAGCCTTAGTCCGGGTTAAATCGGAACAAGAACTGGACATCGAAAACCGTTACGTATGTTCATTTTTTGATGAAATAGCCATTGAGGCGGCCTTGAATATTCGAAAGAATCATCCTGAGTCGGAAATCACCGCGATTTCAGCAGGCGGAAAAAAAGCGGTCGATGCTTTACGCAGGGCAGTGGCCCTGGGTATCGACCAGGTAGAACATTTGGGTGACGAAAGTCTTGAAATGGCAGACAACTGCTATCTCGCTTATGTCCTGGCTGAAAGGTTGAAGGCTATACAGCCGGACCTGATTATTTGCGGTAAACAGGCCGGGGATGATGATTTTGCCGCCACCGGGCCAATGGTGGCGGAGTATCTCAATATCCCCCATGTCAGCGCGGTTGTATCCTTAGGCAGCGATGCCGATGCGAATCAAGTCACCCTGGGCCGGGAAGTGGAAGGGGAAATTTGGTATCTCGAGTCGAATTTCCCCCTGTTAATCACGGCGGAAAAGGGATTGGCCGAGCCTCACGTACCGGTAGTAATGCGCGTGATGAAGGCGATGCGAGCTCAAATTCCCGGTATTCCCCTGAATGAGCTTGATTTAAAGGATAAAAAACAGCAGGGCCGTCTGCGCCGTCTCAGGTATACGGTTCCGCCGGAACGAGCGGACGTCGCCATGATGCGGGAACCTTACCCGCAAAACGCAGCGGAATTGATCGAGCATCTCAAAAAAAATGGTGTAATATGATGTGTAATGAAATCTGGGTAATTGCAGAAATTCGCCAGGGTCGCCTGACCCGCTCAACCCATCAATTATTAGGCGCTGCCCGAAAATTGGCGGATGAGAGAAACCTTCAACCGGCGGCCCTATTGATCGGGGGTGAGCAGGTCCATGCCGAAGAACTGGCTCAAAAAATTCCCTTAGTGCTCCGGATAGAAAATTCCGGTCTTGAAACTTATGAGGCCGTGCGGTACGCGCATGCCTTGCGGCAGCTCATCGAGAAACGAGGACGGCCGAAAGTTATTATGACCGCAGCCGGTTCGTCCGGGGTAGAATTCATGCCGCGTGTTGCTATGCGCTGCGACTCCGGTTATGCCAGCTATTGTGTGGACCTTTTCTGGGAAGGTGAGGAACCGGCCTGCCGCAGGCCGGTATATGGCGGTAAGGTTTATGAAGAACTCGCTATTTCAACGGTGCCCGCATTCTTCACCGTAAGGCCCGGTGTCTTCCCGGTCCCGGAGAATCTTTCCGAAACCGGCAGAGTGGAAACCATTCCCATTGACCTGCCCGAAGATACCGGACTCCGGATCATTGAGCGCAAGGGCATTTCGCCAGGTAAAAAAGACCTATCCGAAGCCCTTTGCGTGGTCGCAGGAGGCCGGGGGATGGGCACACCGGAAAACTTCAAGTTGTTAGAAAAACTGGCCGAAGTGCTGGATGGCGCGGTGGGTGTATCACGGGCCGTTGTGGATGCCGGCTGGATGCCCCATGACCTACAGGTTGGCAAAAGCGGCAAAACCGTCTCCCCGGGGCTTTATATTGCCTGTGGAATCTCCGGAGCCATTCACCATGTGCTGGGGATGAATACGGCGAAGGTAGTGGTGGCCATTAATAAGGACCCGGACGCGCTTATATTCCGGAACGCGGACTACGGACTGGTAGGAGATGCCCTGGAAGTAATCCCGGAACTCATTAAGGCAATAAAATCCAAAACATGAATGCATTAAAAATACAAACGTTTTTCAAGAAAAAATATATGTTGGTTAATACCGCCAGGTAATGGCATAAGGATAACGTAAATGGCAACAGGTGATGAATTAGATGTTATAGTAGTCGGCGCCGGGCTGGCCGGGCTGGCCTGCGCTTACGAAGCAGCAGGCGCCGGGCTGCAGGTGGCCGTTTTAGAAAGAGGCGACGCCCCCGGCTCCAAAAGTCTCTCCGGCGGGCGAT
>JAGLQA010000197.1 GCA_023137075.1 Candidatus Aminicenantota bacterium | reverse complement strand
AAATGGATGTTAATAAAGAAAATGAGGGAAGGAATCGGGGAAAAGTCACTCATATTTACGGATTTAGTGTTGATTTTTCTGAATCAAAATCGTCATAGGTAAAAAAAGACTATTTTGTTAAATATTAACAATATAATCGCCGGTCTGAGCTTTTGAAAATTGAATTCTCGGACAGGCTCCTAGAATATCAAAACAGTTTAGAAAAACCTTAAAATCATCACTGAACCGGTTCATGGAAAGGTGACCTAAATATTTTTCTAATATAGAGAGGACTTGATTTTTTAGTCCGTGTTTGATTGCAATTTTGAGTGCAACTCTGGTAAAATAACTCTGATTAAAGAAACTATCCCTGTAAGATTTATGGACATTGGGTTCCCTAATTATTGACTCCTCCCACAGAACATTTAAACGCAATAAATGATCGATTGATCCTGAAACATTACCCTGTCGGTAAATACATTGTGCTATGTTACATCGTGATCTCCAACTATGAATATCTTCCTTTTGGGCAGATTTTTCATAATAATCCTTTGCTGTTGAGAATTCATTTCTCTCAAAATAATAATCCCCTACTTCATGCCATTTACCTTCTTCTTTATAAGATCTGAGACTGTGTTCAATACCTTCGGGTCGATGACCAGAAGTAGCCCACCAGCAACTTATTTCCCTTTCCCATAACTCTTTGTCGTTCATTTTACCTCCCTATTTTCTACATTTTGGACAAATTTTCCAGCGAAATTGAGGGCGGTGCGTGCAAACGTGCAAATTCGTGGATGTTGTGATGAAATGAACCCATGAAACGAGTACTCATTGCCATGATTAGAAAAACTCACTTTCACCAATGGGAGTTCTTCGAGATGGCACGAAGTGCCTTCTATATTCCCCACTGTGTGGAAGGGTTACCTTAATGTTCCTTCGTAGTGGGCGGTTAACTGGCGTTTCCTGACATCTTCGGGGGTATAGGAGGGCAGGAGGATGGGTGTTATCAGGTCGGTTTTAATGCCTTCTTTTTCAAGTTCCTTTTCATATGCCGTGATGTGATCCAACGATAGGGCGCCGAGTTTGACCGACTTACTGTATTCGGCGGCATATTCTCCTGTCAGGCGTCCATAAACATTGTAATCAAGCACGGAGTTACCCATTAACCGGTTGCGCCCGTGTATGCCGCCGGATACTTCTCCCGCCACATAGAGACCGGGGATATTGGTTTCACCTTTCTCATTAATCTCAATACCGCCGTTCTGATAGTGGAGCGAGGGATATATCAACATGGGTTCTTTCGTGATATCGATTCCATATCGGATAAACTGGCGGTGCATGGCGGGAAATTGCTTGTTTATGTACCCGTCGCCGAGCAGCATGTCGATCAGTGGAGAATCCAACCAGACACCGAGACGCCCGCTGGGTGTTTCAATGCCGTTACCTTTTTCCACGCACTCTCTTATGATAGCGGAACTTTCCACATCCCGGGGCTCGCGGGGAAATACAAAGAGTTCACCGTGCTTATTCAAGGGCTGCCCGCCGGCTCCGCGAATGGCTTCCGTGATTAAAAAACCACCGATCTGTTCGGGAAATGCCGCGCCGGTGGGATGATACTGCACCGAATCCATGAAAAGAAGTTTGCCGCCGGCACGATAGGCCAGGATAAGACCGTCGCCGGTGGCGCCGTAATGGTTGGTGGTATCAAAGCCGCGAATATGGAGCCGCCCGTATCCGCCGGTGGTGATAATGGTGGATTTTGCTTTAACGATAAAATATTCTTCGGTTTCTAAGTTGTATAGTATCCCACCGGCACATTTGCCGGATTTATCCAATAACAATTCGACTACGGGCATAAATTCGAGGGTTTCGATATCGGCGGGAAAATTTCGCACCTCATCCATCAGGGTGCGCATAATAATGGCGCCGGTATAGTCCCGGGAAGAATGCATCCGCTTCCGGGAAGTTCCGCCGCCGTGGCGCACCACAAACGAGCCGTCTTCATTTTTGTCCCAGACAACTCCCAGTTCTTCAAGCCACTTGACAACGTCGGCGCCATTTTCGGTGAGGGCACGCACCAATTCCGGTTTATTGTCGAAATGACCGCCTCCCATGGCATCGAGATAATGGATGGTGGGAGAATCTACCGCTGTTACGGCAGCCTGCATGCCGCCTTGCGACATCATAGAATTGGCGTCGCCGAGACGAAGTTTCGTGGAGATAATACACTTTGCTCCCTTTTCCCTGGCAATGATGGCTGCCGCGCACCCGGCTCCGCCGCCGCCGATGATTAAAACATCGGTTTCATAATCAGCCTTACTCAAATCAAAGATACCAGGTTTGATTCGTGAGCGGGATTCAAGCATCTCAGCTATTTCAGTGGTAAAAACATCGCCTTTATTGACGCCGATATTGATCTGCCGCTTGGACTCGGGTTTGTAGTCCGGGTGAAACTTTGTCAGGACTTCCTCTCTTTCCTCCGCGCTCATGGGTGGAAAAACCGGTTTCCCTGTTTTGGCCAGTTCAAACCTCTGCTTCCGGCTCTGGGCAACTTTTTTCAATGATGGTGTCATATATTCCGGATACATCTGAATCTCCTTTTAATTATTACTTTACGCTTATTACTTCTCACTTTTTTTACTCCATATCTCTTGCATAATATTTCTTTTTCAATTCTTCTTCGGACATCTGCATCAATTCTTTGAATTCCTTATCGAACTTCTTCGCTGCCACTTCTTTTATCCTCTTATCCAACTGTTCACTCTTTTTCGACAGGTACTTCCCAAAAAGTCTCCTGCCTAAGATTCCCACATTGTATTGGGTGATTTCCGCCGGGCATCTGATGGCACACATACCGCAGGAGAGACAATCGAAGGAGAGGTCCATCACGGCCGCGATGTCCCCCCGCTTGGCTGCTTGAATGTAATCCATGACTTCAAGATCCTGGGGGCAGGATTTGGTGCAGGTGTTGCAGGCTACACAACGAAAAATTTCCGGGTATATCCTCTGGAAGGCGGTTACGTCCGGCTTCAACTCATCGAGATTGTAAACCGGTTTTTGTGCCGGGATAGCGGGGAGTTGTGCCAGCCACATGCCGTCCTGGACTAAGGTGGTGCAGGCCAGCCCGGTGTAGATTTTGTAATCATTGGGCAGACGGTACGCCGTGGCACAGGCGCCGCAAAAACCTTCCCTGCATCCCGCGCCTCTCTTTATCTGGTAGCCGGCGTATTCGATGGCGCCCATGATGGTCGCATCTGCCGGTACTTTATGTGCTTTTCCCATAATTAATACGGTTACCATTTCTTTTGTTTCCGATTTTTCCTTTTTTTGCTTTTCTGCCATGTTCAATTACTCCTTTTAATATTCTTGAGGCAAATTTTTTAATTCGGCCCAGGAATAAACAGGACCATCTTTGCATACATAGTGAGGGCCGATATTGCACCTGCCGCATTTGCCGATACCGCATTTCATTTTATTCTCAACCGTGGTGTAAAGTTGTTCATCTTTAAAACCGAATTCCTGCAGCGCGAGAATGGCAAATTTAATCATGATGGGGGGACCGCAGGTCACGGTTATTGTGTTTTCGGGATTCGGCGCTTTGTCCTTGATGTTGGCCGGCACAAAACCGACAAACTCTTGCCAGCCGGGTTCTTCAACGTCTACGGAAAGATGAACGGTCATCTTTTTCTTCAGTTCTTTCAATTCTTCTCTGAAGACCTGGTCTTTCGATGTGCGGGAGCCGTAAAAGAGAGTCAGTTCCCCGTAATCTTCTTTTTTACCTAATGCGGTCTGCAATACCGACCAGATGGGAGCCAGACCGATTCCACCGCCGATGAATACCAGGTTTTTCCCCTTCCACTCATCGATAGGGAAATGATTGCCGTATGGACCCCTGATGCCGATGGTGTCGCCTTCAACCATTTCGTGGAGGGCGGAAGTGACCCGGCCCGTCTTCAAAATACTGAACTGGTGATAATCTTTCTGCAGGGGGGAAGAGGAAATGGATATCATGGCTTCGCCTTTTCCGAAGACAGAGAGCATGGCGCATTGTCCGCATTGATGAGAAAAGGAATGCTCATCGATAAATTGAGTTCTGAAGGTTTTGATCGCCCTGGCGCCTCCGACTTCTTCTTTGATGCTAATTAATTTGGCCGGTTTGGGGATATATTCATTATGCTCCATATTCATTCACCTTATTAAGAACTTCTATTATATCTATCCCGACGGGACATTTGTCGATACACCTGCCGCAGCCGGTGCACTGGTACTCATTGTATAGTTCAACGAAATAGTTGTATTTGTGTGAAATCCGCTGCCGTAAACGGGACGCTTTGTCGGGCCTGGGATTATGCCCCGAGGAGTGCATGGTAAAATCAGGAAACTGGCAGTTGTCCCATGTGCGCACCCTTTTGCCTTTCAGCGGTGAATTGGAAGCGACTTCATCGTTGATGTCGAAACAGTGGCAGGTGGGGCAGAGATAGGTGCATATGCCGCAGCGAATACAACCGAGGGCTTCATCTTCCCAGAACGGTTCATCGAATATCTCTTTGAGTTTTGCCGGGATTCTATCGGCGTCTTTGACCTGCCTGGTAATTTTTTTCTCGGCTTCTGTCCGGAGTTTTTTCACTTCGCTTTTCGTCTTATCCGGGGTGTCGGAAAAGAGGTTCCCGGCTGCGCCGACAAGCTGCTCCCCTTTTTCCGTCAGGACTTCGACAAAATAGGCATCGCCCAAATCGGTGAGCAGCACATCTAAGCCCTCTTTCGAAAAGGGAGAACCGTTAACCGAGAGGCAAAAGCAGTTTGGCGAAGGTGGCGTGTTGCAGGCAAGCCCGACCAGTACCGCGGCATTCCTGCGTTTCCAATAATAGGGATCTTCGAAGTCCCCGCTGAAAACCTTGTCCGTCAGGGTCAGTGCTTTCGCGTCACAGGGCCGGACGCCGAAGATGACGGTGGGCTGCTCGGCGGGAAGGTTCTCGTTAACGGCAACACCGGTATTTTCCTGCGAGCCGAAATCAAAAAGGATTTCCCGCTGCGGGAATATGATTTTTTTCGGGGATTCGACGGCATTGGGGTATTCCGGGCTTATCGATGCGGCATCTTCCAAAATTTCATAGCTCCAGTGCCCCTCATCCTTGACAGGGGCATATATCGTGTAGGATTTAAGTTTCTCTATCCACTGTGGGAAGGTTTGTTTTGTCAGTATCTTTTCCATAATGTCACCTGATAAAATCTTCCGGGTCTTCGTCTCTAAAAGAGGCAACCAACGACGGACGGTCGTGGTCTAAACCGACATCGTAGTCAAAGAGTTCCTTGGCCTCTTTTTCCATTTTCTTATTGAGGAGGCGGATCGGTATGTCCACGGGACAGACACGCTCGCATTCGCCGCAGTCCACACAGCGCCCGGCAAGATGCATGGCCCGGACCATATGATAGACAAAATTTTCCGATAGAACCGGAGATTTTTCTATCCATTTTATTTTTTGCGCCTTTTCTTTGGCGCTTGTATCCGCAGTCACGGCAAAATTGATGGTGTCGACGACACACTCTTCGCAGTAACACATGGGGCAGACCGAACGGCAGGCATAACAGCGAATGCACTTATCGAGATGTTTTTTCCAGAAGGCCCACCTTTCTTCGCCGGATAAAGCTTCGATTTCTTCTAAAGATTTGAAATCTCCGGCAACACTGCGGACGATATCTTCGCCGAATAACACGTCTTTAACAACCGGGGTATTGGTTTTACATTCGATACAGCGTTCGGCAAGAATTTCCCGGGCCGGAATTTCCATTTTGCCCTCATCGGTAAGGATGACAAAATTATCCTCTTCGGCAAACTCGACCTTTTCTACTTGCCGGCCGTTCGTTTTTTCGGCCAGTTTTTTTTCATCCAGGACTCCCGTGTTCTCACAGGAGATGCCGATGAGGTAAACATCTTCCCGCTTGATAAACTCCTCTTGCAATAACACATTGATGGCCCGGCTGTCGCATCCTTTCACGATGATACCGACCGGTCTTTGATCCGGTTCTTTCTGCCGTGCCTTCTTCTTTTTTTCATCGTCTAAAAAACGGGTGAGGTTATGAACGCAGGTGGGATCCCATACTAAGTCGTCTACTTCTTCGGGCGTTTTTATGAAAAATGGGGCTGCCAAAATACCGTGGGTACCTTTTTTATAACCGATGATGTATTTTACTTTTCCCTGGTCCAGGAGATGTTTGGCTTCACGTTTAAGGTCTTCAATATTTACCATTATTCATGTCTCCTCAGCTTTGTTTGGGACCCGAGCGGTTTCAAGTCGTCTACAAAATTCCGGATCACTTCGGTATATTTTTT
>JAGLQA010000196.1 GCA_023137075.1 Candidatus Aminicenantota bacterium | reverse complement strand
CAATAGGGAGGAGGCGTTTGATCAACGACATAGCAAGCCTGGGCCGAAAATTACTTCCGCGAGAGACGGCAAGCTTAAAGTTGTACAATTTGCTGGAGCCTTAACTTGCGGTGTAGGTCTTTAGTTATATAAAAAAAAATACTTTATACAACCAAAAATACAACTTTTGGCTGATTGACAACTCGATTTTCTATTATATTATTGAAATTTAGAAACAATCCTGTAATAAGATGTTTTTACATGGGGTTGGTTACCCCGGCCTACAATAAGCCCGGAAGTTGTAAAACCGGAAGGCACGACGAAAAGGTTAGTTTTTTTCCTAACCTTTGACATAAAAAAATTAACAGGAGGTCCTGATGAAAAAATTACTTTTCAAAGGCGTATTTGTGTTATCTTTAGTAGCGCTCGTGTTGTTTGTCGTCTATCAACCGGCAGCACAGGCTTTAAACGAAAAGGTTGATGAGAAAGCCATCGAGATTTCAAAGATCGAGGCTGAATTGGCGCAAATGAGAGCCGAAATCAAGGCGAACGGTTATACTTACACCGTTGGTCATAACCCGGCCATGAAGTACGAGTTGGAAGAATTGTGCGGTTTCGACCGTTCAAGGGCTATTCCGCTGTCAAATGCGATGAAGAACATCCAGGGTGACCCGGGAATTAAAAGAACCAAAAGCTTACCATCTGCTTTCACCGGCACCGTTACTTCTATCAAAAACCAGGGCAGTTGCGGCAGTTGCTGGGCTTTTGCCGCAGTCGGTTTGTTGGAAGCCATGATTCTGAAGAATGACGGCGTTGAAGTCGATCTTTCCGAACAGCATATGCTCGACTGCAATCCCTGGGATTGGGGCTGTAATGGCGGATTCTGGCCCAACGACATGCTGGTAGATACCGGTTCTCCCTACGAGAGCTGCTATCCCTACTTAGCCTATGAAACCCCCTGCGATAATAGCTGCCCCATCGACTACACGATTCAATCCTGGGAATTTGTCACCGAGGACTATGTAGTACCGGATACGGAACTTATCAAACAGGCTATTTATACCTACGGTGCGGTTGCCGCGGGGATATATGTAGAAAGGTATTTCCAGGCCTACACCGGAGGCGTACTGAACAGGTGCAAAAGAAATCCGAGATGGTCCAACCATGCCATTATTCTCTGCGGTTGGGATGATGCCAAAGGCGCCTGGTTGTTGAAAAATTCCTGGGGCACCGGCTGGGGTGAGAACGGCTATATGTGGATCCAATATGGTTGTAACTTAGTCGGTGACGGCGCTCACTATTTTATCTATTAATTAAGACCAATAGTACCCTGGAGTAAAACCCGGTAAGCATTAAAAAAAGTCCCGCCCCGGTATAAAAAATAAGATGAAGGGTGTTTGGGGTGCTGGGTCGATGTTATTATTTCAATTTTTCCCGGGGCGGGGCTTTTATTTAATTTTTACCTGCTCTTTTCCCTTTCCCTCAATTACCTGCCCGATTAAGTAATATTTTTCATGAAGTGAGTTGAGAATCCCCTCGACTTTCGTCAAATTATTCTGCGCGATAATCAATACCATGCCGATTCCCATATTAAAAACTCTGTATCTCTCCTTTTTACCGACTTTTCCCGCCTCACAAAGAAAATTAAAAATCTCCGGCACCGGCCAGATTCTCTCAATCTGAACGCCCATGCCCCCGGGTAAAATCCGGGGAATATTGTCGATAAAGCCGCCGCCGGTAATATGGGCCATCCCCTTTACCAGGCCGCTTTTTACCAGTGTTGTGACCGGTTTTAGATAGGAGCGGTGTATGTCAAGGAGCTCCTCGCCGATTGTGCGGGACAGGCCTTCCACAACACTATCAACCTTCAATTTTAGTTTCTCGAAAACGATGTGCCGGGCTAAGGAATACCCGTTGGTATGAAGACCGGTGGAAGGGAGACCTACCAGTAGATCGCCTTTTTTAATATTTTTCCCGTCCACGATCTTGTCATCTTCGACGATTCCCACGATAAAACCGGCCATATCATACTCGTTATCACTGTAAAAACCCGGCATTTCGGCCGTCTCTCCGCCCAGAAGAACAAAATTGTTCTCTACGCAGCCTTCCAGTATACCCTTGACGATTTGGGAAACCTTGTCGGGTTCCAACCTGCCGGTGGCGATATAATCGAGAAAAAAAAGGGGTTTTGCCCCATACACCAGGATATCGTCGACGCAGTGGTTCACTAAGTCCTGACCCACGGTGTCATGTTTGTCCATCATAAAAGCAATTTTCAGCTTCGTACCCACACCATCCGCGGAGGAGACCAATACCGGTTTTTTCAAATCCTCTTTCAGGGGGAAAAATCCGCTGAACTTGCCGATCTCTTTTACGCCTAAGCGTTTGACCATTTCCTTTATCTTGCTGACGGCTTCATTTCCTTTATCGATGTCAACTCCGGCTTTAGCGTAAATACTTTTTGTCACTTTGTTACCCCTCGCGCAGTGGGATCTACTTTTTTTCAACCGGTACGATGATCTCGGTTTTCAACTCTTCCGGTTTAACGGTCTGTGGATTGTTTAGATACTTATCATAACAGGGCCACACCATTTTACAGCCCTTATCTTCGATATATTTGAAGATTTTCTCATAGGCTTTGTCCATTTTTTCATAGGGGCCGGTGTACAAATACACGGCTGCTTTCTTAAACGTGGTCTCTACTTTTTTGAGAGGCGCCTGTACCTTCGTGTCCTTTGCCACGGAAAAACCGACTGCCCATTTCAAATCTTCCTCTTTCACCTGGGACGGGTCATTGTAATAAACGCCTAAGACCGGCCCGGCGGGCTGCAGCCCTTGCTTAAAAAATTCCTTCATAAAAAGCCCGATGCTTTGCTCCATTTTTTCAAAAGAGCCGGTGAAATCCATGGCGGCATAGGAGAAGGGTTCCATATCCTTAATAACCACTTCTTCTTCGCCGGCAGACAAAACAAAACTTACAAAAACTATGAGTAAAAAAAGCAAAAATGTTTTTTTCATGTTTCCTCCTTTAGTGAGTCATTTTATATAGTTCTAAGAAAAAAGTCAAGCTGCTTTTATTTTAGTCAGCACTGAATAATAAATTTGGTCTTCTCCTTCTTTTAAATTTTTTTCATCGTTCATCGATAAATTTGAGGATACTTCTCTTTATCATTTTTTTCCCAGTTTGTTCCTTGACTTTAGTTGCGGTTTGGGCTAATTTAGATTACGGAGGCGCGGATCATGATTCTAAGTTTTAACCAGCCTGCTTTTATTCCCTGGGGCGGTTTTTTCTGCCGCCTGCTGGCTTCGGACCGCATGGTACTATTAGACAATACTCTCTTTGCCCGGGGGTTTACTTTCGTGAACCGCAACCGGGTAAAGGGGCCGGAAGGGGAAATCCGGCTAACCGTTCCCTTAAAAAAAAAAGGCCTGGGCAGGCAGAAGATAAAAAACCTGGAAATATATCAAAAAAAATACTGGGGCAAAAAATTTCTGGCTACCCTGTCTCATTTATATGGTAAATCGATATACTTCGAACGAATATATAAGCCCCTGGCACGCATTATCAAAAAACAGGACAATCAATTTTTAAACATGGTGATCGAAATACTTGAGGTTTTACGATCCGGCCTGGGCATTAATACGCCCTTTATACTCCAGTCGCAGACCGGCGTTGCCGAGAGTGGTATAACACTTCTTATACAAATTGCCGGTATGGCGGGCGCAGATGAGGTGATACTCCCTTACCCTTCCCGGCCACTGGTGGATTGGCGGCAATTTGAGAAAGCGGAAATTGGCGTAACGTTCTTGAAATTTACGGCCCCGGTTTATCCGCAATTCCGCGGTGATTTTATTTCCTGCCTGTCTATCTTAGATATGCTGTTTTCCCTGGGCCAAGAAAGCACGCAATTACTAAAAAAAAGCTTCACCTTGACCGGGTAAATAGAAAAATGGCGATTACTAAGATCCGGGCAAAATCGATACTGCGCAAACATAAAAAAATCGATTCCTGGTTTATTACCCGATGCGGGATGAACCTGTACCGGGGCTGCTCTCACAACTGCGTGTACTGCGACGGCCGGGCAGAGGGATATTATGTGGAGGGGGAATTCGGGGAAGATGTGGCCGTAAAAATTAATGCTGAAGAAATTTTACGCCGGGAGCTGGATCCGAAACGAAAACGCAA
>JAGLQA010000195.1 GCA_023137075.1 Candidatus Aminicenantota bacterium | reverse complement strand
GATTGTGAGTTTCAGTTTTTCTTCGGTGGATGAAAAAATAAGCGCCCTTTTCGAGCCGGGTGTCCCTGCGCCGCAGGAAAGATTGAATACGCTTTCCATCTTAAAGAAAGAAGGCATCCCCTGCGGTATGTTCCTGCTGCCGGTTATTCCTTTTGTGAGCGACACCCCGGCGCTGATCGAAGGAGCGGTGGCAAAAGCAAACGAGATGGGCGCAGCCTATGTTATCTTCGGCGGCATGACCTTAAAAGAGGGCAGGCAGAAAGAGTATTTTATGAATGTGTTAAAAAAGCACTATCCTCAGCTTCGGGGAACCTACGAGCATATTTACCGGGGAGATAAGTGGGGTGGCGCAACGTCAGAATATTATGATTCGATTCACCAGGTGTTTAATATCGTAGCGAATCATTTCAAAATCCCGAAACGAATCCCTTTATATTTGTTCCAGGACATTTTAGATGAAAACGATTTGGTAGTAGTGATGTTGGAACATATCGATTACCTCTTAAAATTGCAGGGTGGCAAATCGCCCTATGGTTACGCGGCGTACGTGCTCTCAAAAATAAAAGAACCGCTGTCAGCTATGAAGGGAGAGTTGTCGAAAATAAAGGGTGTTGGATGGGCTACGCAAAAAATTATCCTGGAAATTCTCGAAACAGGCCGGTCATCGTACTACGAGAAATTGTCGGCCAATAATAAAATGTCCGGATTCGGGATTTAGGTCGATAAACTCAATACCCAATAATATGATGGAATATTAAAAACAAGGAGTAATAATAATGAAAGGCATGATTAGTTTGATTCTATCGGTTTTGTTTTTGTTAATGGTTCATCAAGTTTTTCCTGATAATGGCGGGATCCTTCCGGGAGTTCTTAAACCGGAGATGATTCGAGTTTACGATAACGAGCTTTTTGTGGTCCAGGGCGCCGAGGTTTTGATCTATCCCCTTAAAGACCTGGGTCTGAAAAAGAAAATCGGCCGACAGGGAGAAGGCCCGGGAGAACTAAAAGTAACAACCAATTGGTACAATAATGTAACCGTATTTAGCAATTATATTTTTATCGATGGATTGGACAAAATTGTATTTTTCTCAAGAGAGGGTAAACTCATCAGGGAGCAGAAAAAACCTATCGGTATCAGCCGGTTGGTTCCGATGGGCAAAAATTTTGCTGCCGTAAATCTAACTCACATTGAGAAAAACACACAATATCAATGTCTTAACCTGTACGATAGAGATTTAAAGCGGTTAAAAGAATTGGCCCGGCAAGAGTCACCTGTGCAGTCTGCGACCGGGAAAACGGAAATGATCCCCGATGGATTGAATTTCTCGGTTGAGCAGGATAAAATTTTTGTTGAAAAGAGCAGGGAAGGTTTTGTGGTCGATATTTTTGACAGCCAGGGGAAAAAGCTTTGCCAGGTTAAAAAAGAATATAAAAAAATTCCTGTCAGCGAGGCACACAAAAAAGCAGCCATCGAAAAATTTAAGACCGATCCCTTTATCAAACAAATCGGTCATGAAGAATTTAAGAAGTTCAGCAAGCCTGTTTGGCCGGATTTTTTTCCTGCGATCCGGGACATCACGGTTTCAGACAAAAAAATCTACCTTCGTACCTATAAAGAACAAGGTGGGAAGGAAGAATGGCTCATCTTAGATTTAAAGGGTAATCTCCTAAAAAAAGTAAACCTACCCGCAGTTGATAATGCCCCGCTTATGGCCCACCTGTTAGGCGTAAAATACCATACCATAGAAAACAATAGTTTTTATTATATTAAAGAGAATGAAGATACTGAAGAGTGGGAATTACATACAGCAAAGATCAAATAGTAATAAATATGTTTTAATTATAATCGTGAGATAAATCTATTTGTCTCCGCACTTATTTCATTCTTCCATTCGGGAGCATCTCTATTGACCAAAGCTCGACATTCAACGATTAATTCCTTAATTTTCACTGGATCTCTATTGTTTGTTTTAAAAAAAGTTGTAAACAAATTAATAAAATCTTCGAGTTTAAATGGCACGATTTGCAGGGGTATTTTAGTGTCGTCTTTCTTATACCAATTGCCAATTTTAAAAGTCTCGGCTGTATTACTATTAATATTCGGTGCAATGAATAAACAGTATACTTTTTTCTCCGTGTTCTCAAATTTTTCGGCTATTTCAGCGACATGCCGCCTGACAGTTTCTCCTTCTGCTGCTTCCTGACGGGATGAGGATGTAAGCGTAACCTCTACAACAAGGACATATTCTTCAAACTCAAAAACCATATCCGGACCACCTCCGGGAGCATGTGATAAAGGTAAAAAATCCTGATCGACTTTGAATCTCCGCGCTTCCCAGGGCTTATTGGCCAATGAATCGATAGCCAGGAAAGCTCTCCAGATAATCCACTCAAAATAAGCCGGTGATTCGCTGCGCTGAATTTTTATAATTTCTCCTTGCCGGGATGTCATTTTACTTTTTCGAGTTTTGAAAAAATTCAAGAATTCAACAATTTCTTCCCAATATTTTGATTGAGCATCCGCGAACTCATCCTCCTTCAGGCACAGTAAACGTTCTTCTAATTGATAACGCCATCTCGTAATCTCAGCCATAGGTAAATTTTCTAAACCTGGTATCTTTACTTTTTCACCTCGAATTTCTAATTGTGTGATTATATTCTCGACTACCTCTAAAGCCTTAATTATACTGTCAGTCGGTAATACAGCGCCATTCCATAAATATTTTATATAAACGGAATGATCGAAGGTTTTACCTATATCTGAAACCAGTAGTTCTGCCAGGGTATGCTTTTCAGGACGCAGCGCAATTGATTTTCTTTTTGCCTGGAAAAGTCCAGTTGCTTTTAAATAACGAAAATTTAAATCAGAATAATCAATTAAAGTATTCGGTTTTATTTTTTTACTTAAAGTTGATACTGATTTATTAAGCATTTCTTTATCAAATTTTCTTTTGTTTTCCGATTTCTTTCTCTCATTTCGATAGTGTTGAATTTCTAAAACGACATTATCAATTCCATCAACGTAGGTTCTACATTGGACGATTGCTGCCATCTCTTCGAATTTAATAACCGGTTCCTCTCCTTTTTTTTCAAGCTTCAAGAGAATGTCAAGGACAAACCGGAGCGGAGAGAATGGGGGAAATTTATAGCGAGTCTCAAAAATTGAAGGTATCCAATATGCAGTTAAAGCTCTAAGAAAACATTCTTGTTGTTCGGCAACACTTTCTGCCATAATTAATCGATTGCCGTTCGGGGTAATTTCATAAGGTCTACCGGTCAAATTCGGAAAGTCTACTACAAAGGATTCAATTTCAGGATCAATGCCTTTTTTTTGCCTATGCTTGAGATGAATAACGACAAAACCTAATTGGGCTAAAGCGCTTCTCCATTTACGCCCCAGGTCGCTTACATCTGCCTCCCCTTCTCTATTAAGTCGGTCTACGTTAACGATCGACTTCTCATTGAGTAATTTAGCAAATCCTGTTTCCTGCTCCTTCCCTAATAGGTTGCCGTAAAATTCCGATTTTTTTAGAACTATTAATGCTTCCCGTAACCTATAAGGACTTCTAACCGTTGTATTTCCTATTTGCCATAACGCCAATATATACTCCTCCTAATAACCGACAAAAATATATTCCTGCACTTTGTTATTATTGTTAGCGACTTTATGTCCCTGGTTAGCAAAACTGTAATGATAGTCGACTGAAAATACTTCAACGTGTTTTTTATATTTTGACATCAGAGACAGCATTTCTTCTTTTTTTGGTAGAGAGTTTGATGAGTAAGAGATAATCAAAATACTGTCTTTGAAATTGTTAAATAGTCTGTCGAAAGCATCGCGGGCCCCCAATCGAGAGCTAAATGGGGAAGGATAGCTCTTGAATTTTTTGGTCATTGTATGTTCTTGAATTTCTATTCCTTTCCAATCGCAGGCAATTCCCTCCACAAAATGGTAACGCCTCACATAGTCATTGTCTGAGAAAGGGCTATAATAAGGTGGGTCCATGTAAACGAGGTCTGCCTGCCAATGAACTGTCATCGCGTCCCCTCTTCGAGATAAATTGGCTTTGCTATTATCAAAAACTGCTTTATTTACAGCTTTTACCGCATTGATAAATTGTTGATCGAAAGAAATCTTCAAGTCTCGCCTGCCGTCATCATAACGATCTCCAACATATGTAAACACTCCCCGCGGCCTTTTTTTAACAGCAGCTCTGATTAAAGCAGAAATTGCCTGTGCTTTTTTATATTTATTTTTTATTTTTTTTATATTTGCTCTTATACAATCTATTAAATGGTTATCTTCATCTTTGAAATAGAGTCCTTTATACGTATTTGAGACAAAATTGTCTGTTTTCACTGACCTATCAAGCAGCATCTGAATATCTTCATCGGATAATTTTATACTGCTGTTTTCAACCATTGCCCTGGTAAAAGCAGCACTCATGGACATAAAATCATTTGAATAGACCTGCTTCCCCTGGGATTTAAACATATAGCTTACCACTCCACTGCCACTGAAAAGATCGATTACGCTGCTAAACTCAAATTGAGAGGAAACCTCCCAAATATAAGGTAAGATGTTTTGCTTGCTGCCCATAAAACGGGTGGGAGGGTACCTGAGAATCGTCTCTTTCAAAGTGGGAGGTTCAACGCGTAATAAAAATTTCCTGTGCGGTGGGATATTTACGATTACATCTTCACCTTTTCTATTTTTTGCATCTTTACTAATATTTCTGCGTGTCTGGAATACCTCAATTCTAAAACCATTATACAATTCATAAACCAGTGGATGATTTGAGTTTGTTAACAGTACATGGCAACCAAGTTCGTGTAACCGTTTTACTTCTTTAGCCAGTTCGATGTGCTCCTCTTCATAAAATTGTTCTTTCGTATACCTCTTGAAATCAGAGTATTTCGATACCGGAAGATACGGTGGATCAAGATAGATGAAGTCTCCCTCCCGTGCATGTTTTGCTAGAACTTCCCTGTAATCGGCACAAATTATTGTGGTGCTTTTAAGGACAATGGAAGCGGCTCTGAGATATTCAGGATAATAAATTCTCGGATTTTTGTAATCCCCATAAGGGACATTGAATTGACCCTTCTTGTTAACCCTGTAAAGACCATTGAAGCAGGTCCGATTTAAATAAATCGTGCGAGCAGCTCTTTCGACATCTGAAAGTTGAGTAGTATTTAGAAACCTAATCTTGTAATAACTATCTTTATCTGTCTTGAAACCTTTCAAAATTTCTATTAACGATTCCACGTCATTAACCACTGTTCGGTAAAGGTTCATTAGTTCCGGGTTAGAATCCGCAATTATTGCAGCGTCAGGAGTTAATGCAAAGAACAACGCGCCGCCGCCTATAAAAGGTTCGATATATTGGCGATAATTTTTCGGAACTCGCTGTAATAGCTGTTGCATTAACTGCTGTTTCCCCCCAGCCCATTTTAAGATTGGACGGGCCCCAAAATTTTTTGTATCTTGCACACAAGTCAACGCTTTTTCTGCTCTCATTTTATTTCAAGATTTAAATTATACCATATTGCTGTGACAAATAATGTCGTAGTAAAAAAAAATTTCAGTTTTTTTTCAAATTGCTTGAGCAAAGAGAGAATAAAAATTGTCAATTAGTCGATTGTCTGCAGGGTTTTTAGGATTCCCTTACCGGTGGGCCTGGATTTTTTATCTTTTGCTAACATCCTGATGATTAATTCATCCAGTTTCTCCGGGATGTCCGGGCTAAATGTTCCGGGCGCCACCGGTTGGGTGTCAAGGATGGCCCGGATGATGTCGCTTTCGCTTTCTCCGAAAAAGGGCTTGCTGCCGCATACCATTTCATAAAAAATGATGCCTGAGGAAAAGATATCGCTGGCCGTCGAAATCCCCGAATTTGTAATTTGCTCCGGCGACAGGTAATTGGTGGTGCCGACCATTATCCCGGTCCTGGTCAACCGGGTCTGGAATTCCGCCCGGGCCAGGCCGAAATCCAGCACCTTGACATAGTTTTCATCTCCATCTTTTTCGATCAGCATGATATTGGCGGGTTTCATATCCCGGTGAATGATGTTTTTGCCGTGAATCCTCACCAGGGCATCGCTGACCTGGGTCATGATATGAATCGCTTCGTCTAATTTTAACCGGCCTTGTTCCCGTAATTTTTGCTCCAATGTCCGGCCTTTTAGTAATTCCATGGCCATGTAGAGATTACCGCCGGATTCGCCTCTTTCACTGATTTTGATGATATTGGGATGGTCCAACCGGTCGGTGACCAGCGCTTCCTGTTTGAACCTCTTTTTATAGGTTTCATCATCAAAATATTCCTCCCGTAACACTTTGATGGCAAAGGTCTTGGTTTTATCCCGGACGTCATGGGCTTTGTACACGATGCCCATGCCGCCGGAACCGATTTTATCCACCACTTTGTAATGACTGATCACATTTTTTTTCTTCCAGAAGGTAAAAAAGTAGTAATATTTTTTAACGAAAAATACCATGACTACCAGGAGTAACACAAAACCGGCGAGAAAAAGGTTGCGGAGGGTTTTTTGCTTGCTGAGGGTGAGTTCCCGGATTTCCTCCTTTTTTTTCAACAATTCGATCTCCTTCTCCTTTTTTTCGGTTCCGTACTTAGTCTGCATCTCGGTTATGGTCTTTACGCTCTCGCTGTCATAGATTTTGAGATTCAGGTCGGCATACCAACGGTGGTACTCTAAAGCTTTTTTATAATTGCCTGTTTTTTCAAAATAACCGGACAACAGCTTATAATTATCTCTTTTTAAGGAAATATTGTACGATTTTTTTAATAATTCGCTGCTTTTTTTTAAATTTTTGTTGGCGTTTTTAAGATCGGTTAACACCAGGTAAACTTCACCGATAGAATGGTGGCTTTCGATCTGGCGATTAATATTTTGACCTTTTATATAAAAATTTAAGGCCTCTTTATATTTATCAATGGCCTTTTGATATTCTTTTTTTTTAAAAAATACCTGTCCTATTTTGTCCAGGATAGGCGCGGGGTTGCTATATATAGAAAATTTGTGTGTTAATTTTATATCCAATGCCCGGTTCAAATAAAATAAAGCTTGATCATATTTCTTCTGCTCGATTAAAATGTCTCCTAACAAAGTATAGGGAACGGGTAGTTTTTTCGTTCGATTATTTGTTTTATAAATATTTATCGTTTTACGAAAATAATCCGCTGATTTCCGATACTGCTTAAGCCCTTTATAAAACATTCCCAGTCTTTGATTAATTCTTCCTCTTCGGCTGGCCGTACCTTTTTCCTCTGCTATTTTCACGGCGTCGAGATAATATGATTGCGCTTTTTCAGTATCCCCGGTTAATGAGTAAAATGCACCGATATCAGCCAGCGTATGTGCGATTTGATCATAATCACCCACATCCCGGTATAATCTCAAGGCTTCTTTTTTTAGTTCAAGTCCTCTCTCTTTCTCTCCAATTATAGAATAAACGTTGCTTATAAAGCTTACTATTTTGGCCTCATTTTCCGTGTCGCCAATTCCGGTATAAATCGGTCTCATCCTTTCAAACACCCGGAGCGCTTTTTGAAAATCCGGTATTTCAGTGTAAATTATTCCAATCACATCGAGCGCATAAACAATTTCTTTTTTATTTTTCCTTTTTTCAGCCAGTTCCAGGCTTTTTTGGGCATACTCCATTGCTTTATCATATTGCTTCAGCCTGCGATAGATATTACCCAAATTAGCCAGGGCATAAACCTCCTGGTCTTTTTGATCAAATTCTTTCGCATATTCCAGGGCTTGCCCGGCGGATGCCAGCGCCTTTTCCTTTTGTTTGTCGTCCCATTTTTTCTCCACCGATTCGTTTACCAATTTGTTCAACACAATGCTCTTTTCCACTTCCGAATCCACAATATCCCGGGTAGACAAAATGACCCCAAAAAGAAATGTTAGGATTAACAAAACCCACTTCCCCTTTCGTTTGATGTTTCTCATATTAACCTTCTTCTCGAAGGGTGCAGAGATTGTGCTTCCCCACCGCATACTCGTAATTTGATATGGATGGGCATAAGAAACGGTAATGACATTCCCGGCAGGGTGATACCTTATCCCTGGTTCGCAGCCAGCTTTTTCCCTTGCGCAATTCCTCGTAAACCAGGCCGCGGATAGAACCGGTTTTAATATGGCCCAGGGGCCGTTCGTTCAGGTTCGCATACACGCGGCCGCCGGCCAAAATAACCAACTTTCCGAAATAGTTCCGGTTTATGACCTGGCGGGAAAAAATCTCTTTTATGGATGTTTTCGCGTTCAACAGCGCCTTTCTTTTTATATACACAT
>JAGLQA010000194.1 GCA_023137075.1 Candidatus Aminicenantota bacterium | reverse complement strand
GCTGTCAACGGTTATAGCGGGATTGTAGGAGTCCCCCGAATTATTGGATATATTAACCGCCGCGCTCCAACTTGAACCACTATCCGTTGAACGGCGGAAGAATATGTCATAGTTGCCCGGGGTATAATCGTACCAGGCTACATTAATATTCCCGGCGCTGTCAACGGTTATGGCGGGGTAACTGGAGTATACCGAATTATTAGAAATATTAACCGCCGCGCTCCAACTTGAACCATTATCCGTTGAATGGCGGAAGAATATGTCATAGTTGCCCGGGGTATAATCGTACCAGGCTACATTAATATTCCCGGCACTGTCAACGATTATGGCGGGTTTTAAAGAATGTCCTGAATTATTAGATATATTAACCGCCGCGCTCCAACTTGAACCACTGTCCGTTGAGCGGCTGAAAAATATGTCCCAGTTGCCCGGAGAAATATCTTGCCAGGCAACATTAATATTCCCGGCACTGTCAACGGTAATAGCGGGCTTATAGGAGTCCCCCGAATTATTAGAAATATTAACCGCCGCGCTCCAACTTGAACCACCATCCGTTGAATGGCTGAAAAGTATGTCTGTATTATCTCGCCAGACAACATTAATATTCCCGGCGCTGTCTACGGCAATGGCGGGATGACGTGAACTTCCCGCATTATTTGATATATTCCCGGGCACATAGAATGTGTGGTTATCATTTATGGTGAAATTGACTGAATTTGAGTCCCCTCCGCCGGGAGCGGGATTGTTAACCAATACCGGGACGTTGGAACTTAAAGCCCCGGACAAATCCTCATAATCATAGACAATAGATAAATTTGCCGTGATGTCGGTTGGGCCCACCTGGCAGGTAACTTCGGTAGGGCTTACATAAGTTGTCGGTTTTGAAGCGCCATTAAAGATAATTCTTGATCCCGACACAAAATTCGTGCCTATGGCAGTTAAGGTAAAATCGGGCATGTGAGATACTTTTGAGGTAGGCGAGATCGAGGTTAACGCAGGTACCGGATTATCCGGAACAGGATCCGGTGACGGACTGCATAGCGAAAAGATAAAAATCATTAAAAAAATAAAACTAACTTGTGTTAATCTTATCATATTTCCTCCTTCGCACTTTGATATTATAGAAAATTAAAATATGAACCATATTTTATTATAGAAAATCCATAGCCATTTGTCAAAACAAGGATGTTTATTAGATATTAGCCCATGGTTTGCACGCACCGCCCCCTGTTTTATTCTTTATACTGCTATAGCACAACCCGGACGAGCCGGAACCAAAAAGGGCCAGAAAGAGACGTTGATTTCCCTTGTTAGAATAATTCACTTGCACTACAATCCGGATGAGTCGGAACCAAAAAGTTTTAAAAGTTGAAAGAAAAATTATGCTCTGTAAACGCTCTATATTAAAATGTTTCCAGACTTGCGGAAAAATATTCTGCCGGAAAATGGCAGGATTTGACCATTAGGTAACCATAAGGTTCAAGTTTTGCATCACTGCGGAGTATATATCAAACATGAAAAGGAAAAAGGAGGAGGATTAGAAAAAATGCCGACAAAGTTTGCACGTTTGCACGCACCGCCCCCTGTTTTTGTTTTCTGTTTTTCTTTTTAATGATAAGCGCACAACAAACCGCATCTTCCATTAATTCAACTGCATACGCAATCATGAATGACTGTCCCTTTAACTAAATTTTTATCCTGTATAGTTCCCAGGTTTCTTCATCGATATTTTCTTCAAGTTTATAGAAGTAATTATCACTTATAGTAACATGGAAAGTAGCATCTATCCCATAATTTTCAGGTACCGGGAGGTAAATCCTTTTTTTCTCATTTCCCTCCTGGTCTATAACAATACACTCCCGCTGTTCCTTCTTGACTTGATTTGTCATTACATATAATTTACCATTATCGGCAAACATGGTATAAATCGGTGGATAGTAATCTTTAAAGCTGATACGGTTTTTAAAAAATTCATAGTACTGTTTCATATTGGGATCCGTCTTAAACCATTTCAGGGTTTTATCTTTATAGGAGGAAGGTACTTTAAGCCTTTTGTAATCTCTTTTTATGCGGTACTTTTTTTCTCCATTTTCATTGAAAGCATCAATGGCAAAACCATGAATTCCAGCTATAACAAAGAGTTTATTTTTGTCTATCACCGGGTAAAAAGGTGTCATTGGAAAATTAAAACTAGCAGTTGGGCCAACTTCAAAATCCGATTTATAAATCATCTTCCCCTTTTTAAGGTTTTCGTCGGCTAAAAATAAAGTCAAAACAATTTTCTGGCTGTTTTCTTCTTTTGGTGTTGAAGAGAAGCAAATATATTTTTCCCCAAAAGGAAGAAAGTTATCAAATGGACTAATTTTAGATTCCTTGATAAATTCCCCGGTTTTTGAAAAGATGGATAGTTTCCCAAAATTGCTTATATAGACTTTACCGTTATATGGGGTAACAGCCATCGGGCCACCAAAGGGATTCTTTTTTATTTCACCGGGACCTTCGCCTTTCTTTCCAAATTTAGTAACGAATTTATAGTCTTTAGGGTTATAAACAAAAATGGTGGTTTTTTCATGGACATAGATACAGTCATTTCCGAAGTAAATACCTTCCGGTTGACCGAATTCTTCAAAAACTGCAACCTTTTCTGCTTGAGCTTGCACTTTTAAAAGCGCCAAAAGGCTCCAACACGCTATAAAAAGTATGATTTTAACTTTCATCAAATACCTCCGATTTAGATTTATATATACGTTCCTAACGCCAAAATGTTTCAGAATCTGTGCAAATCTGGTTATGCC
>JAGLQA010000193.1 GCA_023137075.1 Candidatus Aminicenantota bacterium | reverse complement strand
ACCCGGTAGGTTTTGATTTTATCGGTATCCACGATAATCTGGATATACTTCTCCCGCAGGCCGAAAAGTTCCACATTAGCTATACCTTTGATGCCTTCGATCGCCTGCTTGATAAATTTATCGGCTGCATAGTAAGGATCTTCCACGGTTTCGTCATAGGAAATTCCCAGGTATACCACAGGTTCATCGTCCTGCCTGAAACGGCGGATGAAGATGCGTTCCTGGTCTTCGGGCAATAAGGGACGAGCCCGCTCCACCCGGTCGGACACCTGGGCATAGGCCAGGTCCATGTTGGTGCCCTGGGAAAACTCCATCCAGAACCAGGACCCCTGGGATGAGGAGTTACTGAACAGTCTTCTTAAGTTTTTGACGGTTTTCAACTCCCCTTCCATGGGTTTTACAATCTGTTCTTCGACCTCTTTGGGATTAGCGTCCCGGTAGGGCACCCAGACAGCCATGTAGGGGATGGACAGGCCGGAGGGAAACAGGTCCAGTTTGATGCGGTAGTATGAAATAAATCCCACCACTAAGACAGCCAGCAGGATCATGGTTACGGTCACCGGGCGGTTAATGGAAAACTTCGGCAGCAATCGTTCGGGGATGATATATTCCGGCGCTTCCAGGCCGTTCAACGTGCCTTCGGGCGGTTTATTTTTTTTATCTTTTTTTTCGCTCATTTGGCTCCACTACTTACTAAACTTATTGTATACCGTGGGTATCAATATTAAGGTCAGGAAAGTGGCGCTCAGCAGCCCGGCAATGATGGATATGGCCATGGGTGTTCGTATTTCCGCCCCTTCTCCCAATCCTAAGGCCATGGGCAGCAGGCCTAAAACAGTGGTTAAAGTGGTAATCAAAATAGGCCTGAGACGCACCGCCCCGGCCTGTTTGATGGCTTCTATTTTTTCCATTCCCCGTTTGCGCAGGGTATTGATATAATCGATCAGTATGATGGCATTGTTTACCACAATACCTACCAATGTGATCATCCCGACATACACGGTAATGCCGATTGGTATACGGAGAACATAGAGGGTCAGGAAAACGCCGATCAGGGCCATGGGAATGGTAAAGAGTATCAGGAAGGGATGCAAAAAAGATTCAAACTGGGAGGCCATGACGATGTAAACCATAAAGATAGCCAGGATCATGGCCAGGGCCAAACTGTTGAGAGATGTCTCCATCTCCTTGTTCTGGCCGGAGAGCTCATAGGTAAAGCCCGGGGGCATGGGGTAATTTTCGAGGACATCGTAAATATTGTTTACGGCGCCGGCCAGGTTGATGTTGCTGATATTGGCGGAAATGACGGCAGAACGGTCCTGGTCCACGCGGCGGATTTCATTGGGTCCGCTCAATATGTTTATGTTCGCGACGCTGTTCAATTGTATGGGGACGGCCCCACCGGGATTAATGATCAGGTTCTTAATGTTTTCCGCCCCCCGCCTCTGCTCATCTTTTAAATAGACCCGGATGTCCACCCGTTTGTCCTTCTCTTTAAACCTGGTGGCGACAAAACCTTCGATCTTATTTTTGATTAAGGAGGCCACGTCAAAGGCATTCATGCCGTAGTGGGAAAGCCGCAGGCGGTCAAACTCCACCACCAATTCCGGGAACCCGGGTTTGATGCTGCTCTGCACATCCTTGAGACCGGGGAGGCCGGAAATCCGCTCGTACAGTTCGGAACTGACACGCCGCAGTTGTTCTAAATTGTAGCCCTTAATCATCACTTCGATAGGCGGTTTCATGGTAAAGAGCACGGGGCGGGAGATATTGTAATCTAAGTCCGTAAAAGTACCCAGGATATTCCTGGTATCGGCAATCACCAACTTTTCCGATTCCTTGATATCACGGGTATCTTTCAACATAACCGTAATCTTACCGATATGTTCACCCACTTCCTTTTCACTCAATTCGTCTTTGGTAGTACCGGCAAAATAGCTGATACTTTGTACCAATTCGATTTGCTTGATCCGGCGGCTGATTTTTTGCAGCAGTTCGTCGTTTTTTTCCACCGGAGTACCCACCGGGAAGGTGAGGTTGACATAGATGGTTCCCTGGTGAACTTCGGGGATCAACTCACTGCCGATGCGCGGCAGAATCACCAGGACGGTAAAAACAAAAACCAGCACCACACCGCCGATAACCCGGCCGGCATTTTTTAAAGAGACATTAAGCAGCTTCGGGTATAACCGGCTGATCGCGCTTAAAAATTTATTAAATACGGCGGTAACAAAATTGACAACCGGGGTAATAACCGCCATAACATTGATACCGCTGCCTTTAAAAATGATAATGCCTAAACCGTAGAGAGTGAGAAAGAGCCGCACAAGCAGGAAGGAGATGCCGGAAATCAGGAACCGGAAAAGGTAATAAAAATAGGCAAAGGGCCAGATGAACCATTTTTTTCCTTCGGAGGCAGCGGAAACAAAGAGCTTGAAGGGCGTAACCGTCAGAAATTCGTCCCACAGAGCCTTTTTTGAGAACCGCTTGCTCATCGAATCGATGATCCGGATCCAGGCCTTAAGGAAACCGGTACCGTGCAGTAAGCGGAAAAATAGTAAAAGAGCGACGAGCACCCCTAAAGGTAACAGCGAACTCAGACCGCTCACTTTTAACAAGATAACGACCGGAATTATGGGAAGCCCCACAACCATAAAGAGCGACATCAACAGGAGGAAAGTCACCAGGAGAAGGTTAAAAATAGTCGTAAAAACATTCACAAAAATCTCGAAGATGGTACGAAGGAAGCCGAACCGCGGGGAGGATTTATCCGATTGTTTTTTTTCTATGGTGAAGGCAAGATTTCCGGCCGAAAAATTCCCGGTTTCCCCGGGTTTTTCTTTCGACAGGTTCGGTATCATGAAGAGAGCCACCATTAATGAAGCCAGGGCGGAGAACAATAATGCCTGAACGTTGTCTTCGAAAAATCCGGTAATTTTTACCAGGAAATAGATGACCGGGGTAAAAGCGGGGATGGAAATCAGGATACCGGACAATACGGCGCGGGGACTTTTATTAAATTTCCGCGAGGCCAACATGGGGATGAAAAAAAGCGAAATCAGCAGGGAGGCCAACAGCGAAAAGACGACCGCTAAGGAGAGGTCCCCGAAAATCTGACCGGCAATGCCTTCCACAAAGACGATGGGAAAAAAAACAGCGATTGTGGTTAAGGTGGATGCCACGACCGCGCCTCCCACCTCCGAGACGCCGCGGACGGCAGACTCCACCCAGTCGTCCCCTTCCTCCCGGCATCGGAAGATGCTCTCCATCACGACGATAGAGTTGTCCACCAGCATACCGATACCTAAAGCCAATCCGCCAAGGGACATGATATTGAGGCTGACCTGAAAGAGGCTCAGGGGCGCAAAGGCGGCAATGAGTGAAAGGGGAATCGCCACGGCCACGATCAGGGTGGTGGCGAAGTGCTGCAGGAAAAGGTAGAGCACCACTACGGCCAGGATACCGCCGATGATGGCCGTATTCTTGACCTCGTTGATGGAGTTTTCGATGAATATGGCCTGGTCTGCCAGGATGTGGTACTCGATGTTTTTGCCCTCGGTGGCCAGGCGGTAGGACAGGAAATCGGTCAAACGTTTTTCTTCCATGGTGCTGCGCTCGGATTGTTCTTTTTCCCTCTCTTTTCGGGTTTTGAGCGCTGCTGCGAAGCGCTGCTGCTCCGCTGTACCTAAGAGTTTTTCTTTTACCCGGTTGCTCACATCGACGATGTTGGCGTCCGCCTCTTTGTAGATATTGATTTCGATGCTTTCCCGCTTGTTTACCCGGGTGATTACTTTTCGTTCCTTGTGGCTGTAGGAAATTTCCGCGATATCCTTCAGTCTCACCAGCACATTCTCACGTCTGGCAATAATAATGTCGCCGATCTCGCTGACAGTGCGGAACTCGTTGAGGGTGCGCACTATATACTCGGTCTCTCCCTCTTTTATATTACCCCCGGCTAAGTTGATGTTCTCCTGGGCCAGGCGGGTGGTAACTTCGCTGAAACGGATCCGGCTGGTGGCCAATTGTTTCTCATCCAACTTGACGAGAATCTCTTTTTCAAACCCACCCTTGACTCGTGCTGCAGCCACACCGGGCAGGGCTTCCAACTCCCTGGCAATCTCGTCCTCCACCATTACACGCAAGTCGATCAACGGGATATCACTGACAATGCCGATGCGCAGTACCGGGTCTAACGATGGGTCAAACCTCAGGATCATGGGCCTTTCGACTGCCTGGTCCAAATACACCTGGTCTAATTTTTCCCTGATCTCCTGGGCCGCCCGGTCCAGGTTGGCATCCCAGGTAAATTCGAGTACAATATCCGATTGTTCCGGCCGTGACACGGAGGTAACGGAAATCAGGTTCTTAATCAGGCTCAGTTGTTCTTCCAAAGGCCGGGAAACGACGTTTTCCACCTCTTCCGGCGCCGCGCCCGGGTACTCGGTGCGGACTGTGAAGGAGGGGTAGGAAATCTCCGGCATCAGGTCCCAGCTCAGCCGTTTGTAGCTGACAAAACCGAAAACCGCGATACCCAGCACGATCATAACGATGGCTACAGGTCTTCGTGTAGTGATTTCAAATTTTGATTTTATTTTCATGATAAAGCCGCCTGTGGTCTAACCCGGTCTAGGAGACAATGGGTTCGATGATTTTTACCAGGGTGTTGTTTCGCAAGGAGCTTTTCCCTGCCGTTACCACCCGGTCTTTGTCGCTTACTCCTTCTACCACTTCCACCCGGGCACCGTCTTCGAACCCGGTTTTTATCGCTTTTTTCGATGCTTTATTCTCTTCATTGACGATGAAAACAAAGATTTTCCCGCCGTCGTAAATCAAAGCATCCTTGGTTAATAACACCACGTTCTTATGTATCTTTTTAACAATTTTTACGTTTACAAATTGTCCCACAGCCAGGGTGTTTTTGGGGTCCTTAATATCAACCGTCACTTTAAAGGTGCCGCTTTCCGGGTCAATGGCCGGGGAGATGCGTTTGACCGAACCCTGGATTTCCAGGTGGCCGGCGTTGATGACGGATTTTTGTTTCAGGTACAGGTGCGCCCGTTCCTGGCCCGGAATATTGACCACCACGATCTTTTCTGTGACATTGACCACCGAGAAGGTGAGTTGCGCCGTGGTGATTTTGTTGCCGATTTTGATGTGGCGTTTGGTGACCACACCGGAAATCGGCGATGTGATCCTGGTGTATGAAAGAAGCAGTTGGCCCTGTTTCCAATCTAAAAGAGCGTTTTCCATCCGGAATCTTAATCTTTCATAATCCTCTTTGCTGATCAAATCCTGTTTAAAAATATCTTCCTGTCTTTCGAATTCCGCTTTTAGTTGTTCGTAATTAATTTTGGCCTTTTTCTCATTTATCGATGCTTCCCGGTCATCCAATACGGCCAGCACCGTGCCCTTCGCAACCGAATCGCCTTCATCGTAGTTGATCTTTTCGATGATACCGGAAGTCAGGGGATAGATGTCGACCATTTTTTCGGAATCCACATTGCTGCTGTATAATAAAAAGGAACTGATATCTCCCCGGGTCGGGCTTATAACCTGGACCGGTACGGCATCCGTATCCGTCTCTTTTTTTGTTTCTTTCTTGCCGGGTTCCTGCTTGTCCTCTTTTTTTTCCGCCTGGGACTGGTCCCGGCAGCCCACTGCGGAGAACAGGGTGAACATAAAGAGAACTAATATGATAAATAGAGAAACTCTTTTCATATTTTTCATAACAACTCCTATAGTTTTTACATAAAGTTAAACGTTTTTTAAAAAAAAAGGTTTTCAATTATGTGAAAATTTCTCAATTATGAATCGTGAATTTTGAAGGATTAGCGAGAAATGCGGGAGAAAGTCTTATCGCCCGTGAGAGTTCCGGCACCGCGAACCCTGAGCAGTGTAAAACCGATAATTTCTATTTCTTTTTTTCTGATTCTCTATATTTTCCGGGGGTAAATCCTAAATGTTCTTTGAAGATTTGAATAAAATAACTATAACTGTTATATCCTATCTTTTCTGCAACCTGTTTTACAGTTAACTCGGGATTGTATCTTAATAAATGTGTTGCGTGGATGATTTTGATCCTGAATATATGTTCTTTGAGGGTTATTGTATCTTCCTTTTTGAAATAGCGCCAGATTTTTTTCCGGTCTACGTTTAGATCCATTGAAATTCTATCCACCGAGAGAGTTTCTATCTCGGCAATTTCCAGTTTTTTTATATAATCTGTAATTCTTTCGACTAAATCGGCGGGTGATATTCTTTTTTTTAAACGCGCTTTTTTTGATTCCCTTTTAATGTACTCTATAGGAGTCAGGTAGTTAAGATTTTGATGAGGGCGCTTGAAGTTGTATTCGATTAGCCATGATGTTAAATTTTTGTTAAATCTACTGCAGTCGACATCAAGATTTCCATCGAATAGCCATTCGTATTCCAGGGTTTTAATGAATCTTTCTATACCCGTACCATGTTTTGGTGTATTTACCCAGGAAAAGAATATATTTGTTTTTAGTTTATTGAATGCTATATCAAAATGTTGGGTGAAATCTTTTTCACTGCCGGTTGCTATATTCTCTAAGGGCTGCTGAATCAAGTGATTCAACCTATGAAGGAAATCGTATTCTACTACCTGACTTTTTGTTTTGTACATTCTGGCATAACCCAGTTTACTATAATGATCAACAGCGGTAAGGATGTATCGTTTTGTGTTTCCCCAATATATTGCCAATATATCCATCCGGAATAAAAACCATAGGTTCTTATTTTTTTCCAGTTTTGTGAAGCTTCTCTTAGAATTAACTCTTGCTCTATCAAATTTCCCGGCAATTTGAGATTGTCTCTTCTTATCGGGATATAATTTATGTTTTCGAATAACCCTCTCTATCTTCCAGCAGGATATCTCTTCACCATACTTTTTCTTGTAGAGAATTTTTAATTTGTTTTTCCCGTAATGCATGTATTTATTTCTTAAGTTCAATATTTTATCCTCCTGTGTTTCATTTATTGACAGGCTTCTTAACACATGGGGTTTCCTGGATATATTTTTAAGGCTTTCTATATCCTTACTGCTTCCGATAAACCGGTTAAGCCATTTGTAGAAGGTTTTTTTGGATATACCGAAATGCTCACATGTTTTGCCGGCATTCCATTCTGCTTCTTTCTCGTAATAAATCATCCATTCTACTCTGAATCTCTCTTGTGCCTCTAATTTTAGGGAATCGGCACAGTCCCTCCACTGCTCATGTTTATTTAATGGTGGCATTGCGTTGGTTCCAGGCTAATCAGGGATTAATCGGGTAAATTAATATTTCAATATTTATAGAGACCCTATTATACTATTATACTAAAATGGTTACCCATGTTTCTCAGCCACTAAAGAATGAAGCTCGGAGGTTTTTGTCAAGACCCAGGTTATATCAGCATAAACTCAGGCAATGACA
>JAGLQA010000192.1 GCA_023137075.1 Candidatus Aminicenantota bacterium | reverse complement strand
CTAAAAATAATGACGCACCCTTGATGGAAGGGCTTATTGCTTTGACTATTACCCCTTTGTCTGGTAAACTAAGAAAATCTGAAAAACCAACAGGAGGAACCGGCATGTACGATATTATATTTCTCGGCGGCGGTCCGGCAGGCTACGAAGGGGCAATCGCAGCCGGAAAAAAAGGCTTAAAAACCGCAGTCGTCGAACGGGACAAATTGGGCGGCACCTGCCTGCATTGTGGCTGTATCCCGACAAAAGCCCTACTCCATACCGCTAAACTGGTCAAACAATTAAAAGCCGCTTCCAGGGCGGGTATTAAGGTTGATAACTACAGCCTGGACATGGATACGATCAAAAAACAAAAAGAGAGGGTCGTGTCCAAACTGACGAAAGGCATCGACCTCCTGTTTCAACGGAACAACGTGGACAAAATCGCGGGCACCGGAAAAATCATCTCCCCGGATACCCTACTCATAAATGAAACCCGTGAAGTAAAGGGCAAACATATCGTGATCACCACCGGTTCAAAACCGGCCGAGCTTTCTTTTTTAAAATTTGACGGCCGGTATATTATCAATTCGGATACCGCTCTCAAACTTGAGGATATCCCGGAAAACCTGCTGGTTATCGGGGCCGGAGCAATCGGTGTCGAGATGGGAGTTATTTACAACTATCTGGGTTCCCGGGTTACAATCGTCGAAATCTTAGACCATATCATCCCGGGCAGCGATGTGGAATTGTCCGAAATCCTGAAAAAAGAGTTAAAGAAACAGAAAATACAGATCCATACCGCCACAAAAGTAACCGATCCGGTTATTAACAACAACGAAAATAACATCGGTTTCACCTTCCACCAGGGTGAGAAAACCTGGCAGGAGACCTTCTCCCGGGCGCTGCTGTCCGTGGGCCGGACGCCAAACAGCACAGGTATCTTCTCCGATTCCGCGGCTGTCGAGATCGATAAGAAGGGCTTTATAGTGGTGAATGCAAACCTGCAAACCGGAATCCCCAATATCTTCGCCTGCGGCGACGTGATTGGCCCACCCTTGCTGGCCCATAAAGCATCGCACCAGGCCATTGCCATCGTCGATTTTATCGCCGAAGGGAAAGCGGTGGCACACCATCCCATCCCCGGCGCGGTTTTCACTTTCCCGGAATTGGCCTCCACCGGGTTGACCGAAGAGGAGGCTGCGGAAAAAGGCATCGACATAAAAATCGGCCGCTTCCCCTACTCTGCCGGTTCCCGTTCCAATGTCATCGATGAGAAGACCGGGCTGGTAAAGATTATTGCCGACAGCGAAAACGTCATCCTGGGGGCCCATATTATCGGGGCAGAGGCCGGTGAATTAATGCCCCTGCTCAATCTTGCGGTGACAAAAAAAATGAAAGCCGATGAATTTAAAGAGATCGTAATGATCCACCCGACCCTCAGCGAAAACACCTGGGAAGCGGTGGGAGAAATCGCGGGCTTTTCAATTCATATTTAATATTCTTTATCCGACGAGGCCCTGGCGGCCCGGTTGTGGGCCCAACTCCTGATCTTCTTGATCTGGACTTCCATGGTCATGGAAAGGGGCACCGTACTGCCGAAAGAGGTAAACAGGTCGTCTTCCGAGAGGGGCCGGTTTTCATTAAACGCCTCATACCGGCTGGAAATAATAACCTGCTCGATCTCACTGCCGGACCATCCCTTAGTAATCTGGGCCAGTTGGGGGATATTAAAATTTGCAGCCGCTTTCTCTTTTTCGGTCAAATGGATCGAAAAAATTTCCTCCCTTTCCCGGCGGGTGGGCAGGTCTATAAAAAAGAGCTGGTCAAATCTTCCACGTCTCAACAATTCGGCGGGCAGCAGGTCGATTCGGTTGGCCGTTGCGGCAACAAAAATTTCCGAATCGTGTTCCTGCATCCAGGTAAGGAAGTAACCCAGTATTCTTGAAGAGGCGCTGTCTCCCTGTTTATCGCTGATACCACTTTCAATCTCATCTATCCATAAGATTGCCGGGGCAACCGAATCCATCGTTTTTAAGGCCCTGGAGAAAACAAGCTCCGGCGCCCCGCCGGTGCCGGCATAGACGAGGTTCATGTCTAGCCTGAACAGGGGCAGGTTCCACAGCGACGCGGTTACCTTGGCGGCCAGGCTTTTCCCGCAGCCGGATATCCCCATGGCTAAAAATCCCCTGGGCCGGGCCAGTCCGTAGGCCTGCGCCTCCTTTGAAAAAGCCCTTCTTCTTTTTTGCAGCCAGTCTTTCAGGTTATCGAGCCCACCCATATCATTCATGGTGAATTTATGGGGATAATATTCGAGCACCCCTTCTTTTAAGATTAACTGTTTCTTTTCTTCATGAATCAGGGCGATATTATCTATAGTGATTTCCTTTCTATTCTGGAAGACTTTCATAAAGGCTTTGTAAGCTTCATCAACGGTTAATCCCTGGACACCGATGATGAAGTTCTTTTTATCTTCGTCACTCAAATTAACCCGGATTCCGGCTTTTTCCATGGAAGAGATAAACCTGAGAAACAGGTTCTCCAACTCTTCGTAATCCGGTAATCCGTAGGAAACGATATCGATCTCTTTTTTCAGGGCGTCGTGAAAGTACTCGTCCGGTGAAAGGAGAAACACGGTCTTCCTGGTATTCCGGAACTTGCGGTACACTTCTCTCAATTTGCGCACCGTTTCCGAGGAATTCCTGATAATCGCATTCATATCCCTGAATACAAAAAAGCCGGGTGATTCATCTCGCATGATATAACTGAGAGCCTTGACCGAGTCCCTTGTTTCCGGTACTCTCTGGCCATTTTTTACCAGCCCGTTATTGATATCCCAGCACTGGAGACTATCGCCGCGCTTCAGTTGCTCACACAGCATCTTCAAATGGCCTTCCACCCGTTTCTCTTCGTAAGAGATAATTTGAATAATAGGTGAACCCGAAAGAACCGAACCTTTTATATATTTGAGAGATTTATTCATGCAGCTACCTCATCCAATTGGTTTCTATTCATACTTACACGCTCATTATACCACGAACCAAACAGCATTATCAAGCATTATGAA
>JAGLQA010000191.1 GCA_023137075.1 Candidatus Aminicenantota bacterium | reverse complement strand
ACCCACAAAATTGTCTCACACCCGGGTAAAAGGCAATTATTGACAATCGTTTTTTTTTTCTCTACTATAAAGCTGTACTTAAAATACGTTCATTGCCGTAGGTTTTCTTTCTTTTATATAATATGACTAAAAAAAGTTTAACTGTTACATGTTTTATTCCAGGGAGGTAAATATGAATTTCAAAATTGGGGATTTATTCTTTTCCGGCCTTAAGGGCCTGGTTGTTTTTTTTCTTATCCTGACACTTAACAGCGGTTATCTTCTCTGCGATTGGCTGCCGGAAACAAGGCTGAGCAAAGATATCAGGACTTCTACCACCTCACCCGCCAACCAGTGCGACATCGTTGTGGACAATTTGGGAGATATCCACGTGGTCTGGTTAGACGACCGGAACAAGTTGGGTGTATACGAGGTCTATTACAGGAAATACTCGAAATCCGGCGGCTGGGGCTCAGAAACCAGGTTGACCTTCAAGGTGACAACCTACGATTCGGAGGGCAACCCGGTTGATAAGAATGAGAGTAAGGCTGATCCGGGCATCGCAGCCGATTCAGCCGGTAACCTTTATGTATCTTTCGAAAACAAGTCTACCAAAACCCCGAATGTGCTAAGCTGCGATGGCACTACGGGCAAATGGGAAATATTTCCCACAAAATTAGGCACCGGCGGTTTGACGGGTATCAATGTGGTGCTAACTGTGGACAAGGGCAACAATGTCCATGCCCTGTGGCGGGGCCTGGTTTCAAGCAAACCGCAAATTTTCTACGCCAAGTATGTGTCAGGCAGTTGGACCGCTGCCCAGCAAATTACCGGCACTTCTTCCCAGAAGCAAACGCCAACCCTGACGGTTGATAAACAGGGCAATATCCACGCTGCCTGGGCCGACAGCCGGGACAGTACCTCACCGCTGAAGTATGAAATATACTATAAGAAGAAACCCGCTTCCGGTAGTTGGGGAAAAGACAAGCGTTTGAGTTTTGCCCTGTCTTCGGATTCGTTAAAACCCTATATCACGGTTTCTTCTTCCGGGGATTTACACCTAACCTACGAGGATGACCGGGACGGTAATTTCGAGATTTACTACCTTTTCAAACCCGCCTCCGCCGCTGCCTGGGGAAGCGAAAAACGCCTGACCAAGCAGTCCGGCTCATCACAAAATGCCCACCTATGCGTCGACGCCTTAGGCCAGGTGCACCTACTCTGGCAGGACGGCCGTTATTTGGGCGGCTTAGGTTGGGACCAGTTTTCGCTGTACTATAATAAAAAAACGACCTCCTGGGGTGTTGAAAACCGGCTGGTCAGTAAGGGATGCCGCGGTTCAATTACCGCGGATTCGGCCTCCCACCTGCATGTGGCCTTTACCACAAACCTGTTGAAAGTAGGCAACCCGGAAGTTTACTATTTAGAATTCGATCCCGGCAAGATAACTACCCCTGTACCCGACGGGGTTGTGATTGTCCTGGATATTTCGGGCAGCATGGGCTGGAAGGAGGACGGCAGCCAGGCAAAGCTGTTCTATGATTCCAGGCTTTACAAAGCAGGCCAGGCTATATCGGCTTTCTTAGACCGCTTTAACCTGCGCAATCCTAACAAAGCCTATTTCGGCCTGGTTACCTTCCCTCATTCGAATCAGGTCTGCCCTTCCGCCGAGAAGGTTATTCCTTTAAGCTCTTTAACGGACGCCAGCCGTTATAAGGCTATCAAAACAACTATCCCGGGCATCAAAGCCGGTGGCTGGACGCCTATGACGGCAGGTTTGACAGCGGGCAAAGGGCTTTTGGCTTCCGGTACCACCCTGACTAAAAAGATGCTCCTGCTGGTAAGCGACGGTTATCACAACTGTCCGAGTCAAAATTTCCCGCCCGGTTTCCTGAATAGTTTTACGGATCCAATCTACACAGTGGGAATCGGCACCAAGATCCAGGTAGACCTGCCGCGGCTGAATAGTATCGCCACCCTTTCCGGCGGCGGTTTCCGCGACGCCACCACGGCCACACACCTGAACCTGATGAGCTGGTTTAAAACCATTATCCAGTCCCGGTTGGGCCTGCAGGCTGAGTGCGATCCCGGTGGCAAGATAGCCAGGGGCCAGAAAATAAGTCACCCTGTCCGGATAACCGATTTTGACACGGACATCGTCTTTGATCTTTCCTGGTACATCCCAAAAGAGGGTTGTGTCGACTTTATCCTGCGCACGCCCCGGGGCACTATAATCAACCCGGCATTGGCCCGGAATACAGCGGGGATAGTCCACATCTCCCGGGACACCTACCGGCTTTATTTCTTGCAGGAGAAATATCTTAAGGGAATTCAACGGGCCGGTGAATGGGCCATCGAACTTTTCGGGGAAGACATCGAACCGGGTTCCACTGAACCTTATAACTACGGAGTATTAATGGATTCGTCCTTGAAGATGCAGCCGCTATTCGACCGGCCAGCCTACCGCACCGGCGACCCGGTGACCCTGAAAGTGACGGTTACAGAGCAGCGCAAACGGCTGCCTGCTCATATAGAGGTTCTTGTGCGTGCGCCGCAGGAGTGGCGGGGGAACTGGTTTGCCCACCATCCTGTGGAACCGGCTTTGTTTCCGGGATCCCAAAAATTCAGGGACGGTGATTCTTTATCGGACCTCAATCTCAAGGCGGAATACCTGGCCGGAGAGTATCAACAGCCCTTCCCCGAGGAGCGGCGCGAGATGGTTTTATTCCTTTATGATGACGGCAGCCACGGCGACTTCCAGGCTAAAGACGGCGTCTATACCAACACCTTCCCCGATACCGAGGTGCCGGGCACCTATACCTTCGACATTTTGGTCCGGGGGCAGACCTCCACCCACCGGGAATTCCGCCGCCAGCAGGTTGTGCAAAAGTATATCGAGGTAAATGTCAACCGGGAATTTACCGAGGTTAGATTGGAACCCCTGCGCTCCGGGACGGATGAATTCCCTGAATTCCAGTTGATTATTATCCCCAGGGACCGTTATGGCAACCACTTAGGCCCGGGATATGGGGAGCGGATTTCCATCTCCTCAAAGGAAGGCCTTTTGGTGGGTAAACTCCGGGATCATTTAGACGGTCGTTATACCCGGAAATTCAGGCTGTCTACTGCCCGCCGGGAAGAGCCCCGGAGAGTCACAATCACTGCCCGGGTCCTAAAAGTAGATATGATTTTCGATTTCGAGTTATAAGTGGTGCCCGCTGCGAAAAAGATTATTTTTAACCGGTGTTCTTAATATATTAGTAAAAGGAGTAAAAAATGAAAAAATTTATTAGAGTTAATATGGTCGCTGTTTTTGTAATGGGGATATTTTTCTACAGTCAAGGTTTCCTGTATCCCCAGATTTCAGTCAAAGAGAGGAATGTCGACACCAACGGTGAGACCATGGGTCTCGCCCTGCGTGACTTTTACGTTTTCCTGGCCGACGGTAGCGCCGGGCTCAAGATCATCAACATAAGCAACCGTTTCTCCTTCAAGATAAAGGGCACCTTATTACTACCCGGTAGTTTCGTGGACCAGGTGGCGGTAGACGCCGACATGGTGGTTTTAACCGATACCAAGAAGAAGCAAGTCCATTTTGTCGATGCCTGGGACACCTCCAATCCCGAATTGAGGGCCAGCTTGAATGCCCAGGGAGATATCCCCCGGGCCGCGGCAGTCCATGCCGACATGGCTTACGTGGTAGAGTATGGGGAAAAACCAGGCGCCGCCGGCTATTTCTCCGGTATAGAAGTTTTTTCTATCAAAGAAAAAATTAGCAGCGTGCAACTGCGAAAGCTCAGGGGTGTCCGGGACATTGCAGTCAGGCATCCCTTTGTCTTCGTGGGGGGAGCAAACCGGGTCTTAACCTTTGAAGCCGCTAACACCGGTCTGTCACCCAGACCGCTGACAGTAGTCTCTTTCCCAGTGGGGGAAGATGTACAGAGTATCGCTTTGTTTGAAGAGTGGCTCTTTGTATTTGGCCGGATGAATCTTTACGTCGTTCATGTTTTAGATCCCCTCAAACAGAAAATCCTGGCTCAATCACCGGTTCCCGGCTGTCCCGACTTCCGCAGGGTGGATGCGGCGATCTTAGACTTAGGCGGCGGTAAATCTTCCGATCCGCAAATTTTTGTGTTATTAACCACATTAATTTCCTACGGTATGTATACCTTTGACATGCCATCCGGGACATTGAACGCCTTCCCCATGTACGATCTCAAAACCCCAGGTTGGATTTACTTTCGTGACGTTCATAAAGCCGGCGACGGCAAGGTGGAGATATTCGATTCCGCCCTTTCACGATATTTCTATCCCGGGGCTTTTTCCGGCGGCACCTTTGCCCTGGGCGCCTTAGGCGGGTACGGTATGGGTTTTGTCCAGGTGGACACAAAGTAAAATAAATTAAAAACCAGGAGGAAATTTCATGAGTAAGAGTCGCATTAGTAAAAGGAGGTAAATAAAACATGGAATTTATATTTAGTAAAATGAAGAAAAAAATGTGGGCCGGGATCCCGGTTCTTTTATTTTTATCCGCCCTGCTGATACAAATACAAACAGGCTGCGACCTCGATTGGGATATGCGTGTGGGAGTAAAAAACCATCCCCAACTCCCGCCGGACGGCTGTGCCGGTCAATTTTATTTTTTTGATCTGAATAACTATTTCTGTTTAGCGAACTTCAAGAAACCCGTAACCTTTTCCCTGAGTCCCGGAAAAGGAATCCTTCCCCCAGGGATCTCACTCGATAAAAACTCAAGAATCATATTTGGGACGCCCAATAATACGGGGATGTGGAAATTTAACATCCGCGTCCTTGACGGTTCCTCCGCTGTTATCGAACAGGAAGAATTCATCATCAAAATCAAAGATCTTAACATTGTCACCGCTTCGAGTCTGCCGCATATCTGCCTGCACAGTCCCTACAGCACGGTTATCCACATCTGCGGCGGTACTCCCCCTTTTAAATGGCAAATAAAGAGCGGGAGCTGGTCACCGGAAGCCCAGCCGCTCTATTTTTCCAACAACCAGACCACGGTGCGCTATAACGCCATCGGTGGTACACCGAATAAATGCACCGGCTGTAATCCGAGCTGGCCCTGGAATTTCTTCAAGTTTACCGTCAGGGTTACGGACAAAAACTACAAGCAGGTTGAAAAAGAATTTAACATGGATGTCACTCTTGAACTCACCATACTTAACCCTTATAAACTCCCTACCGGGTATGTGGGTAAACCTTATACCTATAACTTATCGGCTTGCGGCGGTAACCCTCCCTATGTATGGAAAAAAACAGCCGGCAGCCTGCCCGCGGGCCTCTTTTTATCCGCAGACGGCAAGATCGACGGCGGTTCTCCCACCACCCCCGGGAACTATGCTTTCAAAGTTGCGGTAACAGATAAGGTACCATTTGATTCTATACTCGAAGGGTCCTTTAATATCCGGGTGGTGAATGCCCCGTTGAAACCGTCAGACAGGAATTTCGCCATGTCCGAATGTACGCTGGTGAACACACAGATCGGTGGAGCGACCTGGGTAAGTGGGGGTTATGGGCCGCGTTATTGGAAACTCGAGAGTGGGACAATGCCGCCGGGATTGACACTAACCTCCGCCGGCTACCTTAAGGGTCAACCCGCCACCCCCGGAACTTTTAATTTTGAGGTTTCGGTTCATGACGCCACTACTAATCCGGGCAGTGCACCAACCGCCAAAGTTATGGTGAAAGTTAATCCCTACCCTGCCGATACGGCCAAGATCGTGGTGGAGCGATTCAGGCAATTAAACTACGGCACCACGGGTTACAAAGAGAATGAAATCGACCTTTCCCTCAGTCAAAAGGTCAGGGTAGATTTTCGCATTACCGATACGAATTGGGAAAAAAACTGGAACAGCCTGCCCGCCAACATGAAACAGGTTACTTTGAAGATTTTCGGCATATGCAGCGCCGATAAAAAAAATGCCGTGGTCCTGAGTTATGGCAACGCGGACGGTGACCCGGCCTTAGAGCATATTGCCAGTTTCGATCTTAACGACTTTAAAACACTAATAAACGCAGCCGGCGGTACGGTAAAGAGTCTCTTCAATTTCAGGATCATCGTACAAAAACTGGAAAGCAACAAGAAGTTATTGAAAACATTTAAAAATGTTAAAGTAAAATGAAAAAGAAAACATCCTGGATCCTGGGATCCTGGGGACGGTGAGTGCAAATGTGCAAATTTTTACTGCCGGAAAATCAAGAAAATAAGCTCTCGTTTTGGCTGCAAAAAAATATGTCTAAGTCAGGTGAACCCTTTTTTCGAGTAGTGTCTTGAAAAACGGTTATTTACTATTTATGGCCTGGGAACTCCATAGCATGAAAATTTAATGGTCTCGTTGAGTATAAACATTGGATTAGCGAAATATATCGGCCGGATGCATCTGGAGATAACCGGGATTTCCGATTTTTGGGGCTTGACGAGTTAAGCATTTCGTTTTATAATATAACTTCTGAATGGGCGATTAACTCAGTGGATAGAGTGCTACCTTCACACGGTAGAAGTCGGAGGTTCAAATCCTCTATCGCCCATTAAGCCTGCCTCAGAAAAAACGGATGGAATGATAAATCAAGCAACTATTATGGAAATTTAGATGAATTTGTGTTATAAATAAATCTAAGAAAATGAGAGAATCATTATGAATATGGGCCTGACTAATCTACGCTCCCTTTTACTTGCGGCATTTATTTTAATCTTAACTTGTCCTTTCCGCCTTTCTGCCGGTCCTGAGCAGCGTCTGAAATTTGAACATATTTCCGTAGACCAGGGGCTTTCTCAAAATACCCCCAAATGTATCCTCCAGGACAGGAAAGGCTTTTTATGGTGCGGCACCCGCGACGGGCTGAACCGCTGGGACGGCTATAAATTTGAAAAATTCAGGCACAATCCGGGTGACCCCGAAAGCCTGAGCAACAACAACATCTGGCACCTCTGCGAAGATAGTGAAGGATTCCTATGGATCGCCACCGACGGCGGTTTGAATCGTTTAAATCTTCACACTATGACCTTTAAACATTACCTGAATAAACCCGGAAAGGAAGATTCCCTGAGTAATAATATTGTTTTTTTTGTTTTTGAGGATAGCAAAAAACGGCTTTGGGTGGGCAGCGAAAGGGGACTCAACCGTTTTGACCGGCCAGGTGAAACTTTCACGCACTTTTTCCATAACCCCAATGAACCCCACAGCCTCAGCAGCAATGAGATATCTTTTATTTATGAAGACTCTGCCGGAGAAATCTGGATCGGAACCGACAGAGGTTTAAACAGGTTCGATTCCCAAACCGGAAAGTTTAACGCCTATGTTCACGAACCGGGCAATCCCCACAGCTTGAGCAACGATAAGGTGTTGTGCATGCGTGAAGACAGCCGGGGAACATTATGGATCGGAACCAACCGCGGCCTCAATCGATTCGATCCCGAAACCGGAACTTTTAAAGTCTTTATACATGATCCGCGGCAGCCGCGGAGTCTGAGTCACAACGCGGTTTACTCTATCCTTGAAGATCGCCGGGGCACACTGTGGGTCTGTACCTGGGGAGGAGGAATCAATATATTTCATCCCGAAACAGGCACCTTCCGGCACATCCGGCACAATCCCCGCTACCCACAAAGTTTAAGTAATGACCAGGTTATGGTGGTTTATGAAGACCTGAGCGGGCTCATATGGTTCGGGAATTCCAACGGCGGTATCAATAAATACAATCCCAGGAGCGCCTACTTCGAACATTATGTCCATGATCCGGAAGAGACCAACAGCCTGAGCTACAATAACGTATCCGCCATCCTGGAAGCGCCGGCCGGCTCCGGTATCTTATGGATCGGCACCGACGGCAGGGGATTCAACCGTTTTGACACTAAGGAATATGTTTTCAAACATTATGTTCATGATCCGCAAAATTCAAATAGTTTAAGCAATGATATTATCTATTGTCTCCATGAAGACAGTTCCGGAATCCTGTGGATCGGCAGCGAAGGGGGATTGAATCGTTTCGACCCGCGAACCGGGAATTTTAAACATTATTTAACGGACCCGCAAAATAGCAGCGGCCTGAGCAGCAATTATATTACGGCTATTTACGAAGATGCGGTGGGGATATTATGGTTCGGCACCTGGGAAGGGGGGGTGAATAAATTTAACCCGGAAAGCGAAACCGTTGAACATTATAACCATAACCCCTATAATCCTAACAGCCTGAGCCATGATAATATAGAGGCTATTATCGGAGATAGAAAAGGGATCCTGTGGATTGCCACCAAAGAAGGACTGAATACCTTTGATCCGCGAAACGAAATTTTTACCCGCTTTTTTCACGATCCCAAAGACAACAACAGCCTGAGTCATAATAATGTACAATCTCTCCACGAAGATCGAAAAGGGGATATCTGGATCGGCACCTTAGGAGGAGGACTCAATAAATATGAGCCCGAAACGAAAACCTTTACCCGTTACCGGAAAAAAAATGGGCTGCCCTGCAATGTGATTTCCGGTATATTGGAAGATGCTAAAGGGTTTATCTGGT